>JANLUQ010000321.1:0-2069 GCA_031363565.1 Armatimonadota bacterium
CCGAAGAACAGGTTGGCTTCCTGGGAGTCGCCATTCCCGGCGGCCCGCCAGATGACGCAGGGAGGTTCGGTCAGCGTCTGTCTGCGTGATACGTGCCGTAATCGCCGCCTGAATCCGTGCGAGGCTTTCCAAAGTCCCCGCTGTGTCGAAAGAGAAAGCTTTGTGCCGTGCCTGCGCGACGGGAAAGTCGGCAAAGGCGAGGTGAATGCGCGCCAGGCAGCGGCCCGCCGACGCGACCTCTTCCTCCCGCAAGTCCGCGCGCGCCACCTGCCGCCCTTCTGCCAGAGGGAACAGGGCGAACAAGCACCCGTCTTCCTCCCAAACTGTTTCGCCGCTCGGCAGGGGGAGGGGGCGGCAGACGGGTATGTCCCACGCCGACGCCCAGCCGATAACCATGTGTTCCCACTCGGCGCGGGCGCGGTCGGAGCGGCGGCGGGCACGCAGGGCGCAAGCGCCGCCCGATGTCTGCACAAGCACCGTCCGGTTGACGGTGCCCATCGCAGCAATGGTCGCGTTACGGATGGGGCTGAGCCGCCGCGATGACCGCGCGGCATGATCTTCGGGGGACAGTGTGGGTGTCAGCCCAGCCACTGCCGTGCCCAGGACACAAGCTGCATCGTCTGTGCCTGCGGCAGCCCGAGCGACTCGCCGATAATGCGGACCTGATCCAGGAATTCTAGGAAAGAACAGACCGGCTCGGCGGACCGCTCGCCGGAGAGCCGCAGCAGCACCTGCCCGCTTGGGGAGCGCTGGATGTCGGCGATGAAGGGGTCCGTCCGCACCCCGCACAGCCAGCCGATGACGGCGACGCAGAGGGGCGACGCCTTGACGCCGCGCTCTAAGGAAGATTGGAGGAAGGCGCGGGTATCCTCCGCGCCGGAATAGTCGGGCATGGGCCTATTATAGCACGGCGGAGCAAGCATAGGAAAGGCGCGGCAAGAAGGAGGCGCGGCATTGAAAGAAGGCGCACCTGCGTGTGCGCCCTATCTTCTTGCTGCGTCTACCGATCAATCGAGGACATGTCCGGGTAGCGCTCGCCCGCCGCCACGCCTCGCGGGGCCAGCGCGTCCAGCCGCTTCAGGTCATCATCCGAGAGCGTGATGTCAACCGCGCCGATGTTTTCCCGCAGGTAAGAGGTCCGCTTGGTGCCGGGGATAGGCACGAAGTCGTCGCCCTGACGCAGCACCCAGGCCAGCGCGAGCTGGCCCGCCGTCGCGCCCTTCTCGGCAGCGATCTTTTTCACTTCGTCCACCAGCTTCAGGTTCTGGGTGAAGTTCTCCCCCTGGAAGCGCGGATTGTTGCGCCGGAAGTCGCCCTCGGGGATGTCGGCCGGACTCTGGAACTGGCCCGTCAGGAAGCCCCGGCCCAGCGGGCTGTAGGGCACGAAGCCGATGCCGAGTTCGCGCAGGGTGTCCAAAATCTCACCCTCGGGGTCGCGCGACCACAGCGAGTACTCGCTTTGCAGGGCGGTGATCGGGTGGACGGCGTGCGCGCGCTTGATGGTGGCGACAGAGGCCTCGGACAGACCCAGGTGCCGCACTTTGCCGGCCTGGACCAGCTCGGCCATCGCGCCTACTGTGTCTTCGATGGGGACCTTTTTGTCTACCCGATGCTGATAATAGAGGTCAATATAGTCCACGCCCAGCCGCTCCAGGCTGGCATCGCAGGCCCGGCGCACATAGTCGGGCGTCCCGTTGATGCCGACCCGCGTGCCGTCGGCCAGCCGCTCGTTGCCGAATTTGGTGGCGAGAATTACTCGGTCTCGGACGCCCGCGATGGCCTTGCCGACCAACTTTTCGTTGGTGAACGGCCCGTACATGTCCGCCGTGTCCAGGAAGGTGACGCCGAGTTCGAGGGCCAGGTGGATGGTCCGAAGCGACTCCGCCTCGTCCCCCGGCCCGTAGAACTCGCTCATGCCCATACAGCCAAGCCCGATCTCCGAGACGACCAGGTCTTTTCCTAATGTTCGCGTTTTCATGGTGTTCTTTTTGATAACCTCAATAGGTGTTGTGCAGACTTGCGACGAGCGCCCGACCGAGAACAGTCGAGCCGAGTGGTTGGAAACCGCT
>JANLUQ010000389.1:0-2896 GCA_031363565.1 Armatimonadota bacterium
GCTGCCTCGGCTTTCTGTTTCGGCTCTTTGGCGGAAAGCCAGAGGAGCCGCAACCAGGAGAGCCAAAAGAAGCCCTGACCTTCCCTTACCGGCTTCGTGACGATTTCCTATCACCTGCGGAAGCGTCGTTCTGCCGGGTGCTGCTGACGGCCTTGAAGGGGGAAGAGCTGGTTTGCCCAAAAGTGGGCTTGTCCGACGTCTTCTTCGTGACGCGGCCTCACGAGAACCGCGCAGCCATCAACCGTATCGCGCAGAAGCATGTGGACTTCCTGGTTTGCGACCCGGCAACGCTCAGGCCCTTGTTTGGGATCGAATTGGACGACGCCAGCCATGCGCGGGCAGACCGGCAGGCGCGGGATGAATTGGTGGAGCGGGTGTTTGAGGCGGCTTCTTTGCCGCTGCTGCGCGTACCAGTCCAGCGGGCCTACACCCTCCCGGAATTGTCGGCACAGATAGAGCCGCTGTTGAAGGGCGCGGTCACGCCTCTGGCTGATGTGAGGGCGCGGATGGTCGAGCTGCAGGCCGTGACGAGCGGGATGGATGCAGTGCCGTTCTGCCCAAAATGTGATGTGCCTATGGTCCTACGGACCTCATCGCGAGGCGAGCGGGCAGGTCAGCAGTTCTACGGCTGCCCGAACTACCCGAAGTGCCGTGAGACCGTGCCGCTATAAAGCAGCACCCACTGGTATCAGTTCTTGCCCATGGGGGCGGAGTTTACCCCCGCCCCCTCATGCTGCGCGCGGTCTATCGCCCGCCGCCGAGCGCGAGGTGCGCGAACATGCCGACCCCGTGGGCCAGGGCGCCGTCGGAGAAGTTGTATGTCGGCGTGTGCAGGGCCGTCACGTCCGTGCCGACGCCGAGCCGGAACATCGCGCCGGGGACATCGCGTAGGTAGTAAGCGAAGTCCTCACCGCCCATGGAGGGCGTCTCCAGGAAGGCCACGTTCTCCGGTCCCAGCAGAGCGCGTCCGACCGCCTCGATGCGCGCCGTCACGGCGGCGTCGTTGACGACGACGGGCGGGCCGGGGTCATAGGTGAAATCGTACTCGGCGCGGAAGGCCGCGCACAGCCCCGCCGCGATCCGCTCCATCTTGCCGGGCATGGCCTCCCGAAGGGTGTTGCTCAGGCAGCGTACCGTTCCCTTCAGCTCGGCGACGCCGGGGATGACGTTGTAGGCGGTCCCAGCGTGGAACTGCGTCACCGAGACAACCACCGATTCGAGCGGCGAGACCTCGCGGGAGGCCAGCGTCTGGAACGCCGCGACGATCTGCGCGCCGACGACGATGGGGTCCACAGTCGTATGCGAATACGCTGCATGGCCGCCCTTGCCCCGGATGATCAGGTCGAAGCGGTCCGCGCTCGCCATCATTGGGCCGGGCCGGTAGCCGATCTGCCCAATCTCCAGGTTCGGCCATCCGTGCAGGGCGACGATGGAATCGACGCCTTCCAGCGCACCCGCCTCGATCATCGCATCCGCCCCGCCAGTGGTCTCCTCAGCGGGCTGGAAGAGGAACTTGACCGGGCTGGGCAGGTGCTCTTTGAGCTGCGATAAGGCCTGGGCCGCCCCCAGCAAAGTCGCCGTGTGGCCGTCATGCCCGCAGGCGTGCATGACGCCTGTATTGCACGAGGCATAGGGCAGGCCGCTCGTCTCCTGCACCGGCAGGGCATCCATATCCGCCCGCAGGGCAAACATCGGGCCATCTCTGCGCCCCCGGAGTATGCCGGTGACGCCGTGCCCGGCCAGCCCGGTCCGGATATCTTCCACGCCCCACGCACGCAGCCGCTCGGCGACCAGGGCTGCCGTCTGCGCTTCCGACCCGCTCAGTTCCGGGTTCCGGTGCAGATAGTGACGGGTTTCCACTACTTGGGGTAGAATGTCTTGAATGACCGCGTTGATCGCGGTTTTGAGAGAGTCAGTGTCGGGCATAGAGCCAGGCCTTTCCAATGCGAACGGGAGTGTCCAAAACGATACCGCTTTAATTCGCCGGGAGGGCGGCGGGTTCCTGCCTCCTATCCCCGCGACACGTCGCGACCCTTCCTTCGGAGGGAAGGGTGTGTGAAAGGGGGTTTGATGCTCTTAACAGGAGCCTGACCGTGACCGCAAGGCCTCCTGGAAGAGGTGCCTTGGCAACTATTTACCCACCCTTCTCTCCGAGGGAGGGGTCACGACTTGTCGCGGGGATTAGGATCAGAAAAGCATGTCAGCACTCCCCATCGCCATCTATTATGAGCATCCGGACTGGTTCCGGCCACTCTTTGCCGAACTCGACCGGCGCGGGACGGACTACGTCAAGCTGGACGCGCGGCGGCACTTCTATGACCCGGCTCAGATCACGCGCGAGTACGGCGTCCTGTTCAACCGCATGAGCCCGTCGGCGTATCTGCGTGCCGACCACCCTGGCATCTTCTATACCCTGGGCTATCTGGCCCATTTGGAGCGGCTGGGGACGCGCGTCGTCAACGGGAGGCAGGCGTTCACGACCGAGACCTCCAAGGCGCTGCAACTGACCCTGCTGCAAGGGCTGGGGCTGCCGTACCCTCGTGCGCGCGTCATCGGCGACCCCGCCGCCGCGCCCGCCGCTGCGGAGGGTCTGCGCTTCCCGGTCGTCGTCAAGGCCAACATCGGCGGCAGCGGCGCGGGCGTCGTGCGCTATGACTCCTTGGAAGAGCTGGTGCGGGCGGCGCAGGCGGGCACGATTGACCTGGGCATCGACAAGACCGCCCTGGTGCAGGAGTTCGTGCCCGCCCGTGAGGGACGCATCACCCGCGTCGAGACAGTGGGCGGCAAGTACCTCTACGCCATCCATGTCTACGCGCCCGGCGACAGTTTTAACCTTTGTCCCGCCGACATCTGCCAGACGACCGACGGCGTGGAACTGGCGCGCGGCGCGGCTCCT
>JANLUQ010000397.1:0-3307 GCA_031363565.1 Armatimonadota bacterium
GCTTCGCCTGGTGGTGGGCGCTACACAGCCTGCACCACGCGCAGCGGCAGATGACGTTCTGGTCGGACGACCGCAACCACGTGCTGGACGACCTGATCGGCTTCGTGTGGTTCACCGCCATCGCCCTGCTGATCGGCATTCCGCCGTTGCAGTTCCCGTTGCTGGTGCTGTTGCTGCGGCTGTTGGAGTCGCTATCCCATGCCAATGCGCGGGTGTCGTTCGGGTGGCTGGGGGAGCGCCTGCTGATCTCGCCGCGGTTCCACCGGGCGCACCACGGCGTGCTGGCGGCAGGGCAGCGCAGCGCCAACTACGGGGCGATCCTGCCGTGGTGGGATGTGCTGTTCCGGACGGCGGACTTCGACCGGGCGTATGTGCGGACGGGGGACCCGGGGGCGGAGGAGGCCTTGGCGACGGGGACGTATGTGCAGCAGCAGATGGCAGGGTTGCGGCGGATGGCGCGGATGGCGGGGTGGACGAAGCGGGGGGGGCTGTTGTTGCCGCCCCCTTGACGACGCGAGCAAACCTAACGCCGTAGCTGGAGAGCCGCGCAGGCACTACCGCTCCTAAATAATACCTGCCCTAGCTTGGCCGTTGTGCTGACTACAGCAATCCTGTAACACGCATCGTGCTGCCTGCAGTTCTGGAGGTCCCGTCCTTTTCCCGCCGGGCCGATGTGTTGCTGTCGCGCGAAGAGAGGGCAGAGTTGATCGACACTTTGGCCCGTGGTCCCATGGCGGGCGACGTTATGCCGGGCTTAGGAGGCGTGCGGAAGCTAAGATTCGCGCCAAAGGGTCGGGGGAAGAGTGGAGCGTTCCGGGTGGTCTACTATGTGCTGACAGACGCGCAACCGATCCTTGCCCTGCTGCTTTATGGGAAGAATGAGCAGGCGGATCTTAGGCTCTGTCATAAAATAACAGCTCTTACTTTCTATTGATTAGTTAGCGATATCAATAATATGCATTTAATTGTCGATGCACTTATTTTATGACGAGCCCTAAGTGTGGCCCAGCGCAAAGTTGTAGCAAGCTTGGCGTTGCAGTTGAAGCGGGGAACATGATGCAAGATGACACGGAGTTTGGTCGCGAGCTGATCGCGTCTATGCAGGAGGCGCTGGTTATTGTGCGCGACGAGGCAGAGCCGGCGAGGATCCATCTTCCACCAGATTGGATTGATGTGCGCGCCATTCGGGAGAAGCTTGGCCTGAGCCGAGCGGCGTTTGGCGAGCGGTTCGGTTTGGCGGTCACCGCGGTGCGGGATTGGGAGCAGGGTCGCCGTCGCCCTGATCCAGCGGCGCGGGTCTTGTTGATGGTGATTGGCCGTAGCCCGGATGTAGTGGCAGAGGTGGTAGCCAATATTCGCGCAGCGTAGGCTGGATAGACAATATAATTAGACTATTGCTGCAAGTGACTGTCCTGCCTCTATCAAACATCTTGTCGAAAATTATTTCATTTGTAGTGAGTCTGGCCCGTGCACCTCTTGCCAAACTACATTTCCACCAAGTGCATCAGATAGAATTGTTTTCACGATCTGGCGGTTCAAAGGTCTATCAGCTGGCCACAAAACTTGTATTCCTGGCACTCCGTTGGGCCAAATGGCATCACTGCATATTTGCGGGGCATCCTCGCAGGTGCTGCCATTTATTGACCGGGATACATAGAATATCTGCCAATCGCTATCACCAAGTCGGAAGCACCCTTCGAAGTCCGAGTCGTCCTCTGTCTCAGCTTGAATAAGATCGAAAGATACCTGTCCAGCAATGGTCATTCTGCCGTGAAACTTCTGCGGGTAAGCCCCAGGTGGGCGGGGCCGTCGCGCCCCGCCCCATCCACCATCAACGCTCACTCCACCGCCGCAATCGCCTTCCGAATAACCTCCTCGGCCGCCGCCTTGTCCGCCCAGCCCGTCACCTTCACCCACTTTCCAGGCTCCAGGTCCTTATACCGGGTGAAGAAGTGCTCGATGGCGTCGCGCGTGATCTTCGGCAGGTCCTCGATCCGGTGCACGTCCGTGAACTGCGTGTGAATCTTGTCGTGCGGCACGCAGATGATCTTCTCGTCCTGGCCGCTCTCGTCCTCCATCTGCAACATGCCGATCGGGCGGCAGCGGATGACGGCGCCGGGGACCATGGGGGCGGGGGCCAGCACCAGGGCGTCCGCCGGGTCCCCGTCGTCGGCCAGGGTGCCGGGGATGAAGCCATAGGCGGCGGGGTAGGCCATCGGCGTGAACAGGAAGCGGTCCACGAAGATCGCGCCGCTGTCCTTATCGATCTCATACTTGACCTGGGACCCCTGCGGGATCTCGATCACGACGTTGATGTCGTGCGGCGCGTCCTTGCCGGTCGGTATCTTGGAAACGTCCATGCTGGCCCCTATCGATGCGGGCGGGACCATAGACATGCACGCCACCCTTGCCAACGCGCCGCCGGACGGGGCATTGATGCGCCGGGGCGCCTGTAGCTCAGTTGGTTAGAGCGGGCCGCTCATAACGGCTTGGTCGCGGGTTCGAGTCCTGCCAGGCGCACCATATCGTCCCAAGATATTGTTCCTCGGGCAACACCCTCCTAAACACACGTCCCGCCGCCCACCCAGGAGCCTGCGCCATGGCCAGCTACCAATACGTCTATGTCATGAAGGATGTGACCAAGGCCTTCCCCGGCGGGCGCGAGGTGTTCAAGGGCATCACCCTGTCCTTCCTGCCCGGCGTGAAGATCGGCATCCTGGGCGTCAACGGCGCCGGCAAGTCCACGCTGCTGAAGATCATGGCCGGCATCGAGACGGAATACGGCGGCGAGGCCTGGGCCGCCGAGGGCGTCCGCATTGGCTATCTGGAACAGGAGCCGAAGCTGGACGACAGCAAGTCCGTCGCCGAGAATGTGTCGCTGGCCTTCACGGACCTGAACGCGGCGCTCACCCGGTTCAACGCCATCAGCGAACGCTTCGCCGAGCCGATGGACGACGACGAGATGACCACCCTGCTGGCCGAACAGGCGGAGCTGCAGGAGAAGATCGACGCCGAGGATGGCTGGGACCTCGACCGGCGCATCGACATCGCGCTGGACGCCCTGCGCTGCCCCCCGGCGGAGGCGAACGTGGCGCGGCTGTCGGGGGGCGAACGGCGCCGGGTCGCGCTGTGCCGGCTGCTGCTGGAAAAGCCGGACCTGCTGCTGCTGGATGAGCCGACGAACCACCTGGATGCCGAGAGCGTCGCCTGGCTGGAACAGACGCTGCGCGAGTTCGCCGGCACCGTCATGATCATCACGCACGACCGCTACTTCCTGGACAACGTGACCAACTGGATCCTGGAGATC
>JANLUQ010000470.1:0-1765 GCA_031363565.1 Armatimonadota bacterium
AACGGCACCTGGTTCACCTACCTGCTGGCGACCCTCGGCCTGCTGCTGATCGGCGTCTGCATCAAGCAGTTCGCCAGCAAGACGGCGACGCCGGGCGCATTGTATTCCTATGTGACGATGAGCCTGGGGCCGATTGCGGGCTTCATCACCGGCTGGGCTTTGATCCTGGCCTACCTGACGACGGGCATCGCCGTCGCCTCCTACACCGCGCCTTACGCGCAGACCCTGCTGACCAACATTCATGTTACGCTGCCCGCCCTGCTGATCTTCGCCGTCGTCGTGGCCCTGGTCTGGCTTGTCGCCTACAGGGATGTGCGCCTATCGGCAAAGATGATGCTGCTGCTGGAAGGCGTCTCCGTCAGCCTGATCCTGATCCTTGGAATCGCCATGGTCCGGCACACCGGCCTGCACCTGGGCAATCAGTTCGCGCTCAAGGGCATGACGCTGAATGGCCTGCAAGGGGGAATGGTGCTCGGCGTCTTCTCCTTTGTCGGGTTTGAGAGCGCCACGGCCCTGGGCGCGGAGGCGAAAAACCCGAGGCGCAGCATCCCGCGCGCGGTCTTCATGAGCACGGCGATTGCCGGCGCGTTTTTCATGCTCATGTCGTTTATTATGGTCTCCTCGTTCTCGGGCTACAAAATCGCCCTGAGCGACCCGAACCTGGTCGCGCTGACAGCCATGGCGGACATCGCCCATGCGCCCCTGCTCGGCCTGCTCGTCTCCTTCGGCGCGGTCATCAGCCTGTTCGCCTGCTCCCTGGCCTGCGTTACGGCGACCTCGCGCATCCTCCTCTCGATGTCGCGGGATGGACTGATCCACGCTAACCTGGGCCGGTCCCATGACACCAATGCCACCCCGCACATCGCCGCCACCGTCTCGGCGATCATCATGCTCGTCGTGCTGGTCGGGCTGAGCCTGAAAGGCTTCGTGCCGCTGGACATCTATAACATGAACGGGACCATCGCCACCTACGGCTTCCTGCTGGCCTACGTCCTGATCGCCGTCGGCGCCGTGGTTTCGGCGCGCCGCGACAAGACGCTGTCGCCCTGGCTGGTCTTCTCCGCCGTGGTCGGCACCCTCTTCATGGGCCTGGCCGTGAAGGGCAGCGTATCCCCATGGCCGACCGCCCCGGATAACTATCTGCCGGAGATCTTCGCGGTCTACATGGCGCTCGGCATCGCCTGGATGTTCTTCGACCGAATCCGCTCCCGCAAAGCCGCTCTGGTGGCCTGACGTTTCGTAAAAGACTGTATGGAAACCTCTGAACTGGCGGTTGAAACCGCAGCAACGAGTTAACGAAACCTACCTCCGCAGGTTCAGAGTCTGAGTGTTCTGAGTCTGAGTGTTCTGAGTCTGCGAAGGCAGACTTCGTGCTTTTGTTGCCGCGATTTCAATTGCCTGGTCTGTGTGTTGCCCGCGTCGTGCAGGAGATCCGCGAGGCCGGAGGGGATGCCCCCTTCGGCATCACGGTCAACGGCGTCGAGCCGGGCAACATCCTCACCGAAGCCCTTGCCGAGATGGGGGAGGAGTATCTCCAAACCATGACGAAAGCGATCTCCATGGGAAAACCGGGAAATCCCGAGGATGTCGCCCAGGCGATGGCTTTCCTCGCCGGAGACGAGGCCGGCTGGATCACCGGCTGGATCACCGGCTAGACGCTAGTCGTGGACAGCGGCCGGACCCGGCCCGAGTTGGGGCAAGCCGTTTGACAGGAGAGACAAGGACCCAATGACCACACACCAGTTCACGCCGGACCATTATTTCA
>JANLUQ010000503.1:0-4658 GCA_031363565.1 Armatimonadota bacterium
ACACCCCTGACCGCGGGTTAAGTTCCCGCTACAGACGAGACACTATGGGGTGTGGAAAAGAACCGGTTCGTGCCAGATATTTTCGATGGAACAAAAGAAGCGCCGAATTCTCATCGCACGCTTCTTGCTGCTTCTTTCTTGTTATCTATTTAGCCTCGCTGGCGCCGTTCTAACGAACCACCTTCTTGACCAGATAAACTGACGCACCGCCATGTTCGGCATCGGCACGGCAGACTACCATGGCATCGGTCAGGGTTTCCATCAGGGGCAGCCCGCGCCCGCAGGTCGCTCCCCAAGCAGCGGAAGGCATCGGGTAAGGCGGCGGGGGCGGACGGAAACCCGGCCCATGGTCACGGATATGCATGATGAGACGGTCTCCATATCCCCAGAGACTCAAGCAGACATGTCGGTCGTCTGCGTGAACGTCTCCGGTGCGCGGCGCCCCATGCATGACCGCATTTGCAAGCGCCTCCCCAAGCGCTAAGTCCAGCGCAAAACATTCCTCTTCGGCCAGCCCGGCATTGGTACAAGCCTGCATCGCCTGATGCCGCGCCGGTGGAACGGCTTTTGGGTCCGCCGGGAGCCAAAGCTCCAGCAGTGGCGGCGACTCCGATGTTTTCATCGAGTCCTTCCTTTCCCCGCATTTGGTTCCTGCGGTTCGTCCTTCGCCGGAAGGTAGTATTACCCTCTCAGGAGTATCGGTAAACGGAGGAAGCCGACGGGCCGGCGGTGAATAAAGCACGCAGCAGGCGACGTAAAGGCTGTGCAGGGACATGAAGGCTGTGGAGGGACGAGAATGCGATTGGGAACGCCGCGCGATCCAGGGCTGACACTGGTGCTGATCCTGCTGACGTGCGGGATCTACTATTTGTATTTCATCTATGTCACTTCCGAGGAGACATCGGAGTTCCTGGGCGAGCGCGACCTATCACCCGGCGTCGAGGTGCTGCTTTCGGTCCTCACCTGCGGCCTCTACAACATCTACTGGGACTACAAGATCGGCAAGCGGGTCGCCGAGATGTGCGGACGGGTCGGGCTGCCGGTCACGGATAACGCCGTTCTCTACCTGATTCTGGACCTGGTGGGCTTCGGCGGCTTCGGCAGCCTGGGGCTGATCAATCCGGTCTTGCAGCAGGACAGCCTGAACCGCGTTTGGCGGGCCGCAACGACGGGGCCGCCCCCAGACCCCGGCGCATGGCCGCCGCCGCCAACCGGCACCTCTACGCCACGCCAGCCGCGTCCCTCCCGCCCATGAACACTCATCAGCAAGCACGGGCCAATGCCAGGTCAGCCTGGATCACGCTTACGGCGATTTTGACGGCAAGCCTTTTGCTGCCGCTTCCTGGCCACACTGGTGTGATCGGTCACTTGCCGTCCGTGTGCCCATTTTACAACCTGACAGGCCTTCCCTGCCCCGGCTGCGGGCTGACGCGCGCCTTCGTCTGCCTGGGGCACGGGCAGTGGTCCGAGTCGCTCCACTGGCACCCGCTGGGCTGGCTCGTCTACAGTGCTTGCCTCCTGCTGTGGCTCCGCAGCGGCCTATTCTGGGGATACGGCCTGACACTCTGGCCGCTGTCCCCATCCGCCGCGGCCCGCCTAGGCTGGTGCGCCGCCGCTTTGATCCTGGTCACGGGCATCGCCCGCGTCGGCTGGCTGACGGCACACCATCTGCGGTTCTGACTCGCCCGGAGAAACGATATGATCAAAACTCCCATAATGCTCTGCCTGCTTTTCACTGTCTCGCTTTTTGCCTTATTGGCGGCTGCCCCGAGCGCTCATGCCGGGTACCTGGGTGCGGACGTGAATGCCGATGTGGACGCGTTCGGCAACAGCCAGATGGATGCCGACAGCCTTCTCATGTTCTCGCAAAAGAACACCGTCTACGCGCTCCCGATGTATAACCAGCCGGCGAGGAGCCACGCCCGCTACTGGGACAACATGGTGGAGCAGTACCAATCCGCCCAGATAGATTTCGTCGCCGTATGGCTAAAGGGGAATAAACAACCCGAGACGTTCGCCAATCTCGTGGCAGCCCTCAAGAGACGCAGGCTGGGCAATAGGATCAAGGTCATGCCGTTCGACGACAATCCCGCCTCCTGGACCGCCCTGTGGAACTTTGATCACGGCAACGGCTATGGCTACAAGGTGCCGTTCGATGTCGGCGACCCGGCCAGCCGGGCCTACGTCTGGGACAAGAACCTGAAAGTATTTTTCCAGAGCGTTCCGGACGCCAATCGCTATAAGATCCAGGGCCGTCCGGCTTACGCGATCTGGTCAGGGGCGCCGGCTTTTCTATCCCACCTGAACGGCAACGGCTCTAAGCTCCTGAACTACCTCCGTCAGCAGTGCCGGAGCACGTTCGGGTTCAACCCCTATATCATGGTTTCCGCTGACTGGGTCAAGAACGACCCTTCCAGTGCCGCGCCCGGCGTAGTGGATGCCGTCTATCCCTGGTTCACTCCTGTGCCGGGGCCAGCCTATTCAACATGGAATGTGAACACCTGGAACAAGACTACTCTGGGCACCTGTATTTCCCAATTCCGCATCTCCAACGATGCGGACCCAAACGCAAGCACCTGGATCGTTGATCCTCAACATGGGGAGACGCTGGCGGCGGGCCTTGCCGGGACGGTTGGTGGCGGATGCATATCAACGTTCATCGAGGGCTTTGACGACTATTGGGAGAACACCACGCTTTGGCGGGCGCGTAATCTGGATTCGAACGGAAACACGCTGGGGTACGCCCAGACTTATTATGAGTACCCAAACCAGCGGATCAATCTCGTGCGCCGGCACAGCAACAACGCCTTTCCTTTTTCTCTTAAAGTGGAAGCGGAAGGCTGCGACTCGTTCTCCAAGGCACTCCCCTTCCCCGACAGGCCGAACTATTACCGGAACGGCAGCATCGCCATCGAGGACACGACCGACGAGTGCGGCGGATACGATGTCTGCAACGGGCAGACCGGCGAGACGCTCCGATGGCAGGACGTGCCAATGGAGGGCACGGTACGGCTCATGGTCCGGGTGGCGACTAAAGCGGCAGGACGGATGCATTTCGTTATTGACGGGGTGACATGCCCCCCGGTGAGCATCCCGAACACAGGAGGCGGTCAGACATGGGTAACAGTGGACGCCGGGAAACACGTCTTCGGCTATAACAGCTACCATGCCGTGTCCCTTGTTTTCGATACGCCCGCCATCAGCATCAACTGGTGGCAGGCACAGGTGACAACGGTTCCCGACGGGTTTTACAGGATCGTGGCCCGGCAGGGCGGAAACGTCCTGAGCAGCCGCAACACCAACGGTGCGGACGGACTCACCGTCGAGACTTCGCCTTCTGCCGGCCTCAGTGGCCAGGAATGGTACGTTCATGCGTTAGGAAGCGGCCATTACTCGCTCCGCATGAGAAACCCGGACGGCTCACTTGGTGGTACTCTGGCCGGGGTCGGCGGCTCCCCGCGTGGTAGCAAGCGTGTGGCTCTGTCAGGTCCCACCGGGGGCGCTTCCCAGCAGTGGTTCATCGTTCCCCAGCCCGATGGGTTCTGCTCACTCCGCTTGGCACAGGCAAGTCGGACGCGGGCAGACGTCCCAGACGTCCTTGATGCCGGGGGCGGTATGGGCCCGGCAGGAACAGTGGTGAGCCTGCGGCATTGGGGGGGCTATCCCAATGCCCCCCAGCAGGAGTGGAGCCTAATTCCTGCGAGTTGAGGGCGCACAGGCAAGTGCGCTCTCCTCGCGGGCTTCCTTGGATGAGTTCCTACCACTTCTTGTACGCCAGGAACTTTCCGTTCAGCGTCAACTGGATGCGGTCTCCTTTGGGGTCTTCTACCTTCTCGACGTGCATCGTGAAGTCAATGGCAGACATGATGCCGTCGCCGAACTTTTCCTGGATGACAGACTTCAAGGGCATCCCATAGACCTGCATGATCTCGTAGAAGCGGTACACCAATGGGTCCGTCGGCACGACCGGCCCCAGGCCCTTGATCGGGTAGTCAGTGAGCTGATCGGCCACCTCCGGTCCCAGACCCAGGGCCGCGGTCAGCTTGCGGGCTTCGTCGGGCGTCGCGGTGGCCTGACGGTAGATGATGGCCGCGATGCAGATCTCATCGAGTCCGACCAGCGGCTCCAGGTCGGCGAAACTCAGCCCCTTGGCCTTTTTGCAGGCCAGCAGAGTCTGGGTGATATCGGGCAATATCGTCATGGTCTTGGGATCTTTCTATTCGTATCGGGGTTGACCGGCCTGAGTGCCGGGAACATTAAGGCTATCATGAGAAACAAGTCAGCGCTGGCGGTATGTTCGGCCCTCATCGGCTTTGGGTTGGTCCTAACGGGCTGCTCCCAGCAGACCCTGGAAAGTGCCAGGCACGACGCCCAGCATGATGCTACCGTCGTAGACCAACAGGCCAAGCAGGCGGAGCGGCAGGCACGGCCCCAGCTTGATAAGCTGAAGCTGCAATCGCGGGTGACCGCCGCACTTGCCGCCGCAAGCCTGCCCACGACTATCCATGTCCGCGCTGATACGGACGGCGTCTATTTGCGCGGCACGGTCAACAGTGCCGCAGATGCGGCCCGCGCAGGCCGCATCGCTCGCGATACGCTGGGCCAGGACAAGACTGTCCACAACCAGATCCAAGTCAGTGGCGGGTGAGGTTATTTTC
>JANLUQ010000343.1:0-2100 GCA_031363565.1 Armatimonadota bacterium
CGGCAGTGGGGGGCGCGGGTCGGGTTCTGAAGCAGCATCTCTTCGGCCAGATGGAATGCGCCGAAGGCCCACAGCGGTTCATTCCGCAGGAAGTAGCCGACCAGGTTCTTGTCGCCCTGGAAGGCCGTCAATTGCTGGGCAAACGCCGCCGCGTTTGTATAGTACTCGGGCGCGAAGACGTCCGGGAAGTCGCGGAAGATGGTCGTCGCCGTCGTCGGGAAGCCCGCCAATGGCCAGACGTAGGGCAGGCCGGACCCGCGCGCGAAGTCGCCGTCCGACCAGTTGCCGACCGTGTTGAAGCCGATGCCGGCCAACGCGCGCCGCGTCAGCCGCGTCCAGCCCTCTTTCCAGCCGTCCCCGAACGCCCGGATTAGGTTCGCGGTGGCCCACGAGAACAAGTCCGGCCCACGCCAGGCGGGCGCGAACTCGCCCTCGCGTGGTGGCAGCCAGGCGCATAAGGCCTCGTTACCGGTCACCAGCGCCGTTTCGCCCGGAATGACGCAGTCCACGCCCGCGCTCCAGAACGCGCCGCCATCCGGGTCCACCAGCCACCAGCGTTTACCGTCGTGATGCGTCCGAAACCAGCCGGTCGAGGCGAACGTGAGCTGCGCGGAGCCGCCGTACTGGGTCAGGTCAGGCCGCGAGGCGGGCATCGCCGCTTCCGCCGCTTCCGCCGCTGATTGGAGGCGGTGGGCCATCGCTTCGGCGTTTCCCGCCTTGCCCGGCCAGTCGCGGGCCGTCCACTGGCCCAGATCATCTACCAGGACAGGTCCGCCGGGAACAAGGGGCGACGGGTCGGACGTGATGCGCCAATCGGTCAGCGTGAGCGAGACATCCGTCCCGACCTGGCCTACGCCGATCTCCACCCAGGAAACGTCTTCCACCCGCGTCGGCACCCCCTGCACGGTCGCCTTGAGCCGGCCCGGCGTCCGAGGCAGGAAGACGGTCTCGGCATTCAGCGCGGACAGCGGGAAGACCAGCCGTGTGGTGACGCCGGGCAGCACGCCCAGGACGGCGCGCAGAGCGGGCGTCGCGCCGCCCTGCTCCGTCCCGAACGAGAGCTGAACGGGCAGCGCGATGTCCGATTCTTGATATACGTCTACGACGAGCGAGTGGTCTGAAGTCCATGCGCGCCCGCCGATCCTTCCCGGCTCGCCTTCTATGCGAAGGCGCGCACCGTCTCCTGCTGCCGTGACCGACAGCGGATGCACAGGCGGGCCGAGCGCGCTGTCTTTTGAAATGTCTTCCATGCCCGCAGGATAACAGGTTCGGGGCGGCCTGTCAATACTCCCGGCTTGACACGCTCCCTTGCTTGCCATATAATGGCGACAGGCTTATCGAATACTGGGAGCAAAACATTGGGAGCAGAGGAATACCACGATGCCGAAGTATGATCTGGCGGGAAACCCGCTGCCGGAACCCGCATCTTCCGTCCCCACACCGGTCGAGGTCAGGTACGATCTCGCGGGCAATCCTATCCCGAGCACATCGCCCCGACCAGCGGTGGGCGGTGCGCCTTTTATCCCACCTAGCGGCGCAGTGTATGCGCCCCAACCTGGCGGCTCGCCTTCCTCTGTGCATCAAATGACGGCCGCATCGAACGGGGGCGATGGCAAGCGCGCGCTCTGGATGGGGCTGGGCCTTGCAGTCGCCGTCGTCATCGGGATCGCGGCCTTCCTGCTGGCCCCGAGGCATGGGGCCGCGCCGACGGGCTGGACCACGTTCACCGCCTCGGATAAGTCGTTCTCCTGCACCGCCCCCGGCGGCTGGGAGACGACGACGTCCGACAAGGCGCAGCAGATGGTGGGCAAAGACCAGACGACCGGCGGCGTCCTGTTCCGGTCGGGCAGCGCCACCATCGAGGTCACCACAGATACAGTCTCCACGCTGATGGCCTATATCCTGGTACACGGCAACGGCGACACGGACGCGCTGACCGGCCCCAAGGCGGGCATCCTGCACAAGCAGTGGAAGATCGCGACCTCAGCGATCCACAAGGGCTACCAGGAGACGAAGGTGACAGCCATCGCGGAGAACATGGAGGACGCGCGCCTCTCCGAGTGGACCGCCAATGGCAACGTCTTCGGGCTGGGCGGCCAC
>JANLUQ010000348.1:0-1733 GCA_031363565.1 Armatimonadota bacterium
CGACGCCCGCGACGCCGCCGGCGGGACCGGGCGCGGAGCGGTGGAGGCGCAGCTTACTAGCGCCAAACGGCGGCTGACGGGTCGCCTAGAGGATTAGACAGGACTTTGCAGAAACAGACGCGAGATCAGGCACAGCAGAACCGCCGCTATGCCATTGCCTTTGGCCTCCTGGCGGCGGTGGTCGGTGTCCTGGCGGGCGGCCCCGTCTTGCCTACGGTGGCGCTAGGGGCGACCTTTGCTGCCCTCTACCTCATGGCCGAGCGGCGGGGCTGGCTGCTGGCCGCGCCGTGCGGGTGGGTGGGGCGCGATTATGCCGTCACGGCCGTCTTCGCCGCGCTCGCCGTGCTATTCGTCGTCCTTACCGGCGGCCTGCGCTCCCCGATGCCCTGCACGCTGTATCTGCCGGTCCTGCTGGCGTCACTTTGCTACGGGATGCGTCTGGGGCTGATGACGAGTGCGCTCATGGCCGGTGTCGCCGCCGTGCTGGCGATGGGTGGCTCTCTGCCCCACGCCGCTCCCTCCCTGCGGGTGGTTGCCATCGGGCTGAGTTTTCCCGTCATCGCCGTGTTCGGCGGCGCGCTGCGGGCGCAGATGGAGGACCGCCTGCGCGCTCTCGACAGTGAGAAGAAGGACCTCTCCGCCCAGCTCGATATGTCTCAGATGATGGAGTCGGCCTTCGACCTAGACATGACTCTGAACCTGCTGCTATTGAACGTCTATGAGCACAGCAGGTGCCAGGTCTGCGCGGTCTATTTGGTGGGGGCGGACCAGAAAACGCTGGAACTGCGCTCGGCCAGCGGTCCGTACGACCGGACTCCGCTGCTGCCCACCCTCGCCATCGAGGAGGCCTGCGCCGAAGGCTGGGCTGTAACCGACGCCGCCCACTTTAACCAGGACGTCCGTGCCTTCTATGCACCGGACCACCGGACCAGCACCTCGCGTCTATCCGAGATAGACCCCAGCGCTGGCTCGTTCGCCTGCCTGCCGCTTGTCAGCCTCGATGGCCTCCAGGGGCTTCTGTATGTCGCCTACTCGCAGCCCGATGGGCTGACTCCGGAGGGAATCCAGCGGCTGGAACAGCTTGCCCTGCGGGCCGCCTTCCCGCTCCAGCGCGTCCTGCTCCAGCAGGACTTCCGCTCCCTAGCCTACAGCGACCCGATGACTGGCCTGGATAATTTCCGGCAGTTCGAGGAGACCTTGGCTGATGAACTGGCGCGGGCCGAGCGCTACGGCCGGCCCCTCTCGCTCATCCTGCTTGACATTGACTGCTTCAAGTCTTTTAACGACACTTTGGGTCACCAGGCCGGGGATGCCCTGCTTGGCCAGCTCGGCGTGGTCCTGCGGAACTCGCTCCGCAATGTGGACCGGCCCGCCCGCTACGGCGGTGAGGAGTTCGTCATCATCTGCCCCGAGACCGGTGCGGAGGAGGCGTTCCTGATCGCAGAGCGCATCCGCCGCAATGTCGCCGACACCCCGTTCGTCCTGCCCTCTAACGGTGAGGCCACCGGGGGCAAGCGCGGGGCGGAGACGGCCCACGTCACGATCAGCCTCGGCTGTGTCACCTTCCCCAGCGATGCCCACACCTCGCGTGACCTGGTGAAGAAGGCCGACATCGCCCTCTACGCCGCCAAAGAAGCCGGCCGCAACACCGTCCGCGTGTACGCGGAAGACGGGGCGCGGGTGAAGGCGGCCTAGAGGCGGCAAAAACTCCCCGCTCCAGAGTCTTACCCCGC
>JANLUQ010000571.1:0-17375 GCA_031363565.1 Armatimonadota bacterium
GGCGGCGCGGCGGGGGTCGGGTTGCCGGGCGGCGCGGCGACCGGCGGAGTAGCGACCGGCGGTGTGACGATAGGTGGGTTGGTGACGGAAGGCAGAGTGGGCGCGGGGGTCACGGTTCCGCCCGGCGCGGCCTTCCCCGCATCCTGCGCCGAGGCGGGCAGGAGCAGTGACAGGCCCGAAAGAGCAAGGGAGGCAGACACGACGAGGGCGCAAGTTTTCCGTTTCACTTGCGCCCGATTTTTATCCCAGAGTACCAAACATTCGCTCCCTTGTGAGTTCGTTCCCGCAGTTTACGACTTTGGGGTTTCGGACTTCCTGTTTTCAGATTTCATGTTTTCAGGTACGGCTCGACTTTCTGCCGCACCATCGTCCGCGCCCGATTGATTCGGGTCTTGACTGCTTCGAGCGTCAGGCCGGTGACTTCGGCGATTTCGTTGTAGGACAGCCCATCCAAGTCCCGCAGTATCAGGACGCTCTTGTAGGCGGGCTGGAGACTATCCACGGCCCGGTTGATCTGGGCCTGCAATTCTTTTTGTTCCAGCAGCGGCGCAGGGGACTGGGTCCAGTCGGCGATCTCGCGCGTCTGCGCCGTCTCCTCGAAGCCCGAGGCGTCGCCGACCATCCCAGCGTCCAGAGAGGGTCCTTCCATCTCGCGCTGCCGGTCCCGCTGCTTGAAGCGGTTCTTACAGTGGTTTTCCGCGATGCGGAAAAGCCAAGTGTAGACTTTGGCATCACCCCGAAACTGGTCGCGCGCCTTGTGGGCGGAGAGGAAAGTCTCCTGCGTCAGATCCTCCGCCTCTTCGCGGCTCCCGATTCGCTGATAGATCGAGTTAAAGATCTTCTCGCCGTAGCGGGTGTAGAGGGCATCGAAGTCGTGGACCAGTGCTACGTCGTCGCGCGGAGCAACGCTCCCGTCGCGCGACGCGCCGGAATCCAATTCGTTATTCGGTTGATTCCGGGCGCGCGGCACCAAGGCCATTGCGTCATTCCTTTGGACAAAACTGAAAGCGAAAGGTTTCACTTTTTTCTCTGAAGCCTCAAAACGGTGAAAATGTGTCCAGAGCAATCTCTGGAAGCAGTGCCGAAAAGAAGCAGTGTCTAGAACCGGATTACGCCTTCCAGGGTCACGGCGTTGTTCCTCTGGTCGTTGGTCGAGACCCCGATCCGGTAGCGGTTAGTGATATCGTAGCCCAGCTTCAATGTGTACTGCGGCGGCAGCAGCGTTTGATCGGTCACACCGCGCCCCCCAAAGGTGCGGGTAAAGATGACTTCCAGCCTGGGGCCAATCTGCTTGATCACGCTCCCAACCCCCGCGCCCGTCACCGGGTCGTAGGTGACGTTCACGTCTTCCAGGCCCAGCGCACTTGCCACAGACTCGGTAATCGGTGTCAGGAGCGTTGGGATGGCGACATTGGCGAGGGCCGTCTTGAACTGGTCTTCCAGGACGTTCTGCCCCGCCGCCCCGCCGCCGGCCGCCGCCACCAATGCGCTGGCGGGGATCAAGGCAGCCACCATCTGGGCCTTCGTCAGCCCACCGGGAGACGAATAGAAGTCGTCATGCAGTTTGGTGGGGTCCGTCGAACCCAGCAGGCCGTAGATGTGTACGGTGATAGTATACCGCTGCCGTCCGCCGCCGAAGGAACTGCCTCCGAAAGAGCTACCGTCGAACGCGGTGTTCCCCCGGGGGGCCGCTTCACCGATGCCATTGCCCGCCACAGACCGGTATTGGGCCAGAGTCGCCGCTGTGGGCGAGACCGTCGCCTGCGCCCAGATATTTACGTTGGTCTGGAGGCTGGGCACACCGTTCTCGTCCAGCCGAGGATATTCCACATTCACCGTGTTGTTGCCGTTGCCGTTGAGGCTGATCTCTCCGGCCTCGCGCGGCTTGACGATCTTCAGCAGCGTCGAGGGCGGCAGGATGAACTGGCCCCGGTCCACCCGGAGCGCCCCGGCAAAACGCGGGGCGAGGAGGCTGCCCTGGAGCCTCACCCTGCCGCTGGCATCCGCTTGGAGCAGCCCACCCTGGACGCGGATGTTCTTGGTGCGTCCGCCGCCAAGCTGCAAGGCGACATCAAACGTTGGGTCGAAGGTCGGCGGGCCCCCGGTGGGCGCGGCAGCGTCCGAGGGCGAAGGGAGAGTCGCGGTGGCACTGCTGATCACGATCGGAGCATCCGGCAGCGTGGCGATAGCCGGCGTCTCGAACGGTCCGATGACCGTCAGTGCCCCATTGACCGTCGCCTTCAGGACACTGCTGAACTTCTGGTACAGGACGTTCTGCTTGCTGTTCTCGTCTACGGTCAGGTCGTTAGCGGTCAGGCGCAGGCTGAGGCTTTGGCCCCCGAGAAGCCCTGTGCTGCCTGTCAGCGTGAACCCGCCGCCCTTGCTGGAGCGGCCGACGAATGACTGGATGGTCGCCTTGTTGTCCGCAAGAACAACGATTCCGTTGATTTTGTTCACGGACGTATCGAAGCTGGTCAGGCCGACGGAGGCATCAGTCAGTGTCGCCAAGCCGGACAATTGGCCGCCGCCGAAATTGGCGGTGAGCGAGAACTGTCCGCCGGTCTTCTTAGGGTCCACGACACCGGGGCTGAATCCGGCCAGCGCGGAGAGGTCCTGCACTTTCAGGACCGCGTGCAGGTCCTGGTCCGGCAGGCGGGCGGCGGCATCGCGGCTGGAACCGGTGATCAAAGGCAGGCTGCCCGAAAGCGTTGCCACGAGCCGTCCGTTCTTGAATGCAGACAGGTCGCTCACGGTCAGGACCTTGGGTGCGTCCGGGGTGGCCGAAGCCAGGGTGATCACGCCGCTGCGAATGCTGTCCAAAGCGAAAGTGGGCACGTCCGAGGCGGGCGCTGCGTCGGGCACCCCTTTGCCGGATTTGACCTTGCCGGCGGCCACCTTGGGAGCGGTCGCTTTCGGGGCGGGACCTTCGGGGTTGGATAGGCTGACCGAGCCAACCAGGTTCGGCGAGCGTGTCAGGCCGGAGGCATTGACCGACAGGGCGCTGACCTCGCGCGGCAGGGCGCGCAGGTATCGGGCGGCGGCGGGGAAGGCGGTGCCAAGCAGGACCAGCGGAATGTCGGAGGCGTCCAAAGAGGCGGCGATGTCGCCGTCCAGGTTAGCCGTCCCCGAAGCGCTCAGGAAGGCACGCGCGTTGGTGGCGTGGAGCTGATGGACGGTGACGGTCCGGTCCTTGTAGTCCATATCCACCGAGGCTGCCCCAATCGGAATGCCCGCCGCCAGCAGGTCCGTAGCGGCGGCCGTGAGAGACCCCGAAGGTCGCGCCCCCGCCGTGTAGGCCAGGTGAGCCGTCAGACCGGCAACCTTTGTCTCGCCCAGAGCTAAAGCCGATGCGCTGAGGTCGGCGCGCGCCGTGAGCGCCGAGAGAGGCCCATCCACCGTTACATGGGGCAGGGCAAACGTCCCGGCGACCGGCTGCGGCAGGTTCGCGAGCCGGGCCAGGAGGTTCCGGCCGGTGGGCGTTTGCCCGAACCGGCTGGCGCGGATCGTCGCGAGGACGTGCGAGAGGCGTTCGGGGGCGCTGGCAGGAATAGCCGCCGAGAGGGTAAGCGCGGCGGCTCGTCGTGGGTGCGTGGGTGTCCGCACTATTAGGCGCAGGGCGTTGATGTCGTACTCCACCGGCCCGCCGGCCTCGCCCGCATAGTCGGTCGGGGCGGACACGATGAAGCGCCATGGGCTGCCCGTCTGTGTCAGGATGCCGTCGTCGTAGCGGCCCGCAAGCGCCAGGGGCGCGAACGTCTGCCCGTCCACGATGAGATCCGGCACGGACAGCGAAGTCAGGGCCACATGCGGCGCCTGCGGCGTCCCGCTGAAGCGGCCGGCAAAAGCCAAGGTGCCTTCCACGTCGGCGGATGGAATCAGCAGAGAATCGAACCGGGCGAGATCCAGGCCCGAAGCCGCGAAGTTCGCGCGCAGGATGCCCGTCGCCGTCCGCTCGCCGCTGACTTTGAGGGTCGCCGCCTCAGACCGGATGACGCCGTTCTCGACGCCCAGGACGCCGCCGGCGTAGTGGATGTCGGCGACGGCCTGGTCCAATCGGTAGTTCCCGACCGTGGCGTCCGAGATGCTGGCATGGCCGGAGACGACCGGAGTCCTCAGCCGCCCCGTGATGCGGAAGTTCCCAGTCGCCGTCCCCGACAGGTTCGGCAGGCTGGCCGTCAGCGTCCGAGCGGTCCTCGGAGAAGGAGCCGAAGCCGACTCGGCCAGTTGCAGAAAGTCCGCGACATCCCCTTCGGAGACATGGATGTTCAAGGCAAGAAGGGGATCGGTCCCCGAAAGCTGTGTCACTGTGCCGTCCAGGCGGGCCTCGGTCGGGAAGCGCCGCAGGGTCACGTCCTTGAGCCGGATGCCGTCCAGCCCGGCCGAGAGGCTGCCAGTAATCAGGTCGGCGGCATAGCGCCCGAAGCGCGGCTCGATCAGCCGCGCCGCCCCGACGACCTGGGGCGCATTCGCCGGACCAACCACTTTGCCGTCAAAAGCGGCGCGGCCACTGAGGGCAAGCCGCGAGTAGGGTCGGAGCAGGCCGGCGATGTCAAGCCCCGCCGTCCGCACATTCAGGTTCCAGCGCCCTGCCGCTCCGCTTGCGGGGACCGTCCCGCTGACTGCCGCCGTGCCGGAGGCGTCACGCGCGACCAGCCGGGTGAGGGTGATCGCCCCACCCTGCGTCCAGGCCACCCGGCCCGCAAGGGAGCGCAGGGTCGTCCGGCGCAGGCGCGGGTTCACGGCGCTCACGTTCGCGACGACCGAGAGCGGGCGGCCCTGATTGTCGACCAAAAACTGCACATTTGCCAAACCGCCCAGGTTAAGGTTTTTTGACTGGATAGCGGGCGGCAGGCGCAGGGTGGCCAGGTCCAAATTATGTACCATGCCGGCCAGCAGCAGGACCGGCTTCGCTCCGGTCGTGTCCAAAGTCCCCCGCAGGGCGGCCTGCCCGGTGCGGTTCAGCTGGAACGTCGCGGCGGGGATGGAGAGGATCTTGTTGGCGTAGGTAGCCTGCACCATCAGGCCAGTGGCCTGGTTGCCGGCATAGGCGACGGCGGGCAGCGTGGCGCTGATTGTGATGGTCGGGCTGGTCGGCGTGCCAGTGAAGCCGACCCGCACCGGCCCCGGCGATACCTTGAAGCCCTGCGGGAGTTTGAGAACCGGCACGGCGGCGGCGAGCCGGAGCGGGTCCAGCCGGGGCGATGAGGCCGTGGCGGCGATCTGCGGGTGCCGAAAGTCGAAGACGGTGCCGGTCACCGCCAGCGGCTGTCCTGCCAGGTTGGCATGGGCGTCGAGGGAGAGGCCCGCGCCGGTAAAGGAGGTGGTGCCGTTCAGGTCTTCCAGGGGCAGTGCAAGCACCTTTTTGTCGGAGGCCAAGATCGTCACATGATGCACGGCGAGGTTGCCGAAGAGGTCCAGCAATCGTCCCGGCGGGGGCGTGACGCCCTCGTTCGCCAGCGTGACATCCGCATCGGCCCGGCCCCGGACGATGCGCGCCTGTGGGAAGGCTTTGAAATAATCGGTCCAGTAGGCCGCGTCGGCATTGATCGCGACGACATGCCCCCGGTAGCGCCCTGCCACCAGGCGCGAGACATCCCCATTGACGAGGAGGCTACTAAAGCGCTTTTCCGGCATCTTCCCACGCCCGCGCACATCGAAATAGACATTGCGCGTGGAGAAAAAGTCAATCGTACCCTCCACTGCGGTCAGCGTGTTCAAGGCAGGCCGCTTGCCCCGGTCGGGGGCGTCGAAATCGCGGAACCGGAGCAAGCCGTTGTGGACGAGGATACGTCCGACGAACGGCTTGCTTTTCTTGGTGGTCTTAGGCTTGAGGAGGTCGCTGAAGTTGAACTGGGTCGAGGAAAGACGCTCGACGAGCAGGGATGGCTGATCCAGCGTGATGTCGCCGATGGCGTGGGCGGCGTTGCCACTGTCAAAGATCAGGGAGTGCAGGTTATAATCCACGGTCAGCCGCCGCGCGGCCAAAGCCGCCTCACCGCCACCCTGTGCGAAGGTGGCTTTGTTGGCAAGGGCGATGTCGGTGAGGACGAGAACGCCGCGCCTGCCGAAGTCCGCCCCGCCGATACGCACCTCATGGCCGGCCTGCCGGGTCAGCTCGGCCTCGGCGATGGGAACGAGGTGGGCGCGCAGCAGGTGGTAGACGGAGGCGAAGTAGAGGCCCGCCGAGACGGTCAGGCCGACCAGTGGGAGCGTCGCCAGCCCACGCAGCGTCCACCGGGCGGCGGCGGGTAATCTGGGGCCGGGGCGGCTTTTAGGCTGTCGTTGAGGTGGTTGACTCATGCAGTTGCGGGGCGGCCCTCACAGGGGGCGCTCCCATGAGAGGGCGCGATGGATCGCGCCCCTACCGGCCTACTTTCATCGCCATGAACTTGTCGCTGAACTCCTTCGCGTTGTACGAGGAGCGGATAAAGGGGCCGGAGGCGACGAACAGGAAGCCCATCGCCTCGCCGATCTCTTTGTACTCGGCGAAGATGTCCGGGTGGACATACTCCACCACGTCCAGATAGTTCTTACCGGGCTTCAGGTACTGCCCGATCGTCACCGCATCCACATCATATGCCTTCAGGTCCTCCAAAAGCGCGACGACTTCCGCCTTGGTCTCGCCGAGACCGACCATCAGGCCGCTCTTGGTGTAGATATCTGGGTCGGCGGCCTTGACATACTGCAAGAGCTGGAGGGAGCGGGCATAACGGGCCTGTGGGCGCACCTGACGGTACAAGCGCGGAACCGTCTCGATGTTGTGGTTGTAGACATGCGGTTTTGCATCAACGACGGTCTGGATATTGGCTTTGTTCCCAAGGAAGTCCGGCGTCAGCACTTCGATGATCGTCTCGGGCAGCAGGCGGCGCAGCCACTGGATCGTCTCGGCAAAGTGGTGGGAGCCGCCGTCGGGCAGCTCGTCGCGGTTGACGCTGGTGACGACCGTGTGTTTCAGCCCCAGGATGGCAGCGCTCTCGGCCACTCGGCGCGGCTCGTCGGCGTCTAAGGCCCCGCCCTTGCCGGTCTTGACCGCGCAGAAGCGGCAGGCGCGCGTACAGGTGTCGCCCAAGATCATAAAAGTCGCCGTCTTTTTGGACCAGCACTCGCCAAGGTTGGGGCAGCGCGCCTCCTCGCAGACAGTCACCAGGCCGGACCGGCGCATCAAGCCTTCGACCTCTTCGATGCCCTGTCGCTTGGGCAGCTTGATGGTCAGCCACTCCGGGATACGCCGGTTGGCGACGGGGCCGACCGTGCGCGCGGGGGTGGATGGAAGGCGGGCAGGAAGAACGTCAAGTTGGATCAGATCAGCCATAAATAACTACTTTCTATGGGTGATTATAGCCTTTTGAGACGCGCAAAGTCAATGCGCCACTTGTGCTCTTCATCCTCGGTAGGTTGACAGGGTGGGCATCATCACTTATAATAGCAACAAGAACAAACCCAAGTTAAGCCACCGCCTCTGGGCGCGGTGATAAGGAGTGCTGTGTTGTCCAAGTTTGTCCACCCGGCGCGGCCGGCGCTGAGTTTCTTTTTCCTGGTGGCCACCCTATTTTTGGGAAGCGCCCGCGCCTCCTATGCGGGCGGCGAAGGGGTGCGGCTGCCAGCCTTCACGCTGCCGGTGTACGGTATCCTAGCATTTGTTTTCCTTACCTCCGTTGTCGCTCTGGCCTATGGGCTAGTCTTATGGAGACAGGTCCAGAGCCTCTCGCCCGGCACGCCGGCCATGCAGGAGGTGGGCGCGGCGATCCGGTCGGGAGCGCTGGCATATCTTGCCAAACAGGTTCGGACGATGCTGCCCCTGGTGGCGATCCTGGCCGTGCTGCTGGTCGTCCTGTATTACGGCCAGTATGGCTTGGCGCTCTCCCTGAGCATCGCTGTTGCCTTCCTCGCGGGCGTTACACTTTCCTACATGGCCGGCTATATCGGCATGGGCATGGCGGTCATCGGCAACCAGAGGACGGCGAACCAGGCTTTGACTACCTACAAGGGAGCATTAGAAACGGCTTTCAAAAGCGGCGCGGTGGCCGGCATGATGACGGTCGGGCTAGGGCTTTTCGGCGCGACGGTGATCTTCCTCATTTTCCGAAGCGATGCCATGAAGGTGCTGATCGGTTTCGGGTTCGGCGGCAGCCTGGCGGCCCTGTTCATGCGGGTCGGTGGCGGCATCTTTACCAAGTCGGCGGACGTCGGCGCGGACCTAGTCGGCAAAGTGGAGCAGTCCATTCCCGAGGATGACCCGCGCAACGCGGCGACCATCGCCGACAATGTCGGGGACAACGTGGGCGATTGCGCGGGCATGGCCGCCGATGTGTTCGAGTCGTATCTGGTCACCCTGGTCGCCGCCCTGCTGCTTGGCGCGGCGGTCGGAGCCAAAACGGGCAACCCCGCTTTCACCCTGCCTTTGATCCTGTTCCCACTGGTCATCCACGGCGTCGGCATCCTCGCCTCAGTCGTGGGCATCGCTTCGCTGCGCGGCAAAGAAGATATGACCCTGGACCCGCTGGTGCCGATCAATCGGGGCTTCTGGCTGACGGGGGCCATCGCCACCGTTCTGCTGACAGGCGCGGCGTTCCTGCTGCCGGGCCTCAGCAATGGGATCATCGTGGACGGCCGGACTTATGGCCCGGTCTATTTTATAATCGCCACCGTCATCGGCGTCATTCTCGCCCTGGTCATCGGCAAGCAGACGGAATACTTCACCGGCTCGGACAAACGGCCCGTGGGCGAGGTCGCTCATGCCTCGCAGACCGGGGCAGCGACCTTGATCCTATCGGGCTTCTCCTTGGGCCTGGAGAGCGCGGCCTGGAGCGCCGTCGTGATCGTCGCCGCCCTATTCTCCATCGTGCTCCTGTTCGGCGGCAGCGCCCTGCTGTCGGCCTACGGCATCGCGTTGGCCGGGCTGGGGCTGCTGACGACGACGGGCTATGTCCTGGCGATGGACACGTTCGGGCCGATCTCGGACAACGCGCAGGGCATCTTCGAAATGTCCGGCGCGGCCCGCGAGCAGCACGCCGCGCGCAACGGAATCGCGCCGACGACCATGACGGGCGACAGGGTGGTCTCGAAGCTCGACTCGGCGGGCAACACGACCAAGGCCCTGACCAAAGGCTTCGCCATCGCGACGGCTGTGATCGCCGCCGTGGCCTTGTTTCAGAGCTTCGTCACCGATGCGGGGCTGACCGGCGCCGAACTCAGCCTCGTCGAGCCAAAGGTCTTTATCGGACTGTTGATCGGCGGCGCGGCCCCGTTCCTGTTCTGCTCGTTCGCCATCAATGCCGTCTCGCGGGCGGCTTTTCAACTGGTAGAAGAGGTGCGGAGGCAGTTCCGCGAGATCCCCGGCATTATGGAGGGCACGGGCAAGCCCGATTATGCCCGGTGCGTCGAGATCGCCACGGCGGCGGCGCAGAAGGAGCTTCTGGGGCCGGGCATCCTCGCCATCTGCCTGCCTATCCTGGTCGGCTTCGGCCTGGGGGCGGCCGCCCTAGGAGGCTATCTAGCCGGAGCCATCGTGACGGGGCAGCTCATGGCGGTCCTGCTGGCAAACTCCGGGGGCGCGTGGGACAATGCCAAGAAGAAGATCGAGGATGGGATGTTCGGCGGCAAGGGGACCGATCAGCACAAGGCCAGCGTCATCGGCGACACGGTGGGCGATCCATTCAAGGACACGGCCGGCCCCGCCTTGAACCCCTTGATCAAGGTGATGAACCTGGTCGGCGTCCTGATCGCGGGCGTAGTCGTCAGCACATCTGGGAACGGCCTGGTCCGGGGCATCGTCGTGGTCGTCATGGCTGCCTTGCTTGCGGGCGCAATCCTCTTCTCCAAGCGCGGCGGCTTGGCCGACATGGCGGACGTCGAGGCGGACGGCGACGGGCCGGAGCAGGTGCAGAGCCGGGAGAAGATGGGGACGCGCCGGTAACACCGGGCGGACGAATTGCGTGATCGTACTCCCAATCAATGGCTGGCTATTGGACCGGTTCGGACGGCGGTGTACTACTCGCCACGGGCTGGGTGATCATGCTTCAGGCATTCCCGAAGTCCCGGCAGGGCATCGCGACCGCCATCTTCGGCGTCGGCGTCATGGCCGGCCCTTCCCTGGGGCCGGTCCTAGGCAGCTGGCTGCCCGACAACTACTCCTGGCCCTATCCTGACCCTGGATATTCTTCGTCAACCTGACATCGGCGGCGGCAGGCGGGCGGATCGGGTAGACTTCCTGAGGTCGGCCTGCTGGCGGCCGGCGCGGTCAGCTTCGTCACCGACTCTTATGGCCGATCGCACCTGGCCTCGCAGACGGGGATGGAGGAGATCTTCTGGCTGCTGATCTGGCAGACCACATCAACCCGGCCAACCCCGCTTTGCATGATTGGCGCAATCAGACACAGACGGCGCTCATGGCGCAAGGTTATGCGGCCTCGGACGCCTCTGCGGGAGCGATGAGCTGTCGAGAAGGGATGGTCCGTCCGCGGGCGGCGACCCTGTCCTTCAGTGACGCTTTTCTGATGGTCGTCGCCGCCTTTCTGCTCGCCCTGCCACTCGGGTGCGTCTTCCAAAGGAGGGAGGGCGACGTGGATACCAGTGCAGCGCACTAGAAGAACACCATGACAAAAACAGCATTCGTCTCCGGCGCGACCGGCTTCCTCGGCCTGAACCTGGTCCGCCTGCTCACCGAGCAAGGGTGGGCGGTGACGGCACTGCACCGGCCCTCGTCCAATCTGAACTATCTCAAAAGGCTCCCCGTGACACTTGTGGCGGGGGAGATCGAGGAGGCTATGTCGCTGGAACGGGCCATGCCGGAGGAATTGGACGCCGTGTTCCATGTGGCCGGTGACGTCAGTTTCTGGTCGGGACATCGAGCACGGCAACTGCGAACAAACGTGGAAGGGACGCGGAACATGGTACGGACCGCGCGGCGTAAAGGCGCAGCGCGGTTCATCCACACCTCCACGATCGCTGTCTACGGACAGCAGCCAGGCGCATTCGACGAGACGGCCCCACACCTCGGCAGGTCGTCCCCCATCGGCTACCTCCATTCTAAAGCACTGGCCGAGGAGGAAGTAGAGAAGGCGGTCGCGGAGGGCTTAGATGCCGTCATTCTTAACCCCGCCAACATCGTCGGCCCGTATGACCTGAGCAACTGGTCACGCCTGTTCCGGTTGGTGGCGGAGGACAAGCTGCCGGGAATCCCACCGGGCCGCGCGCCCTTCTGCCACGTCGCCGAAGTCGCCAAGGCGCACCTGGCGGCCTTCGAGCGGGGGCGGACCGGCGAGAACTATATTCTGGGCGGGACTGAGGCCAGCTATGTCGAGGCGTTCGCCGTCGTCGGCAGGCTGCTGGGACATTCGGTGCCGAAAAAGCCGATCCCGGCCTTCGCGCTCGCACTGGCCGGTAGGTTGGGTGAACTGGGTTCACGTCTGACGCACAAGGAGCCGGACCTGACTCCCGAGATGGCGACCCTACTGTCCAGTGCTATCGTCTGCCGCAGCGACAAGGCGGCGCGGGAGCTTGGATTTCAGTCGGTCGCTCTTGAGGTGATGTTTAGGGACTGTTACGGGTGGATGGTGGCGGAGGGGATGATCCTCTCCCCGGCGCAAGCGCCGACCCTCCCCTCGGAGGGAAGGGTGGGTGAAAGGGGGGTTGACCAATCTTCTTAAGGGCCAGCCGTGGCTGGGGGGGTTCCGGTAAGAGGTGCCCTGGCCACCACCACCCACCCTTCCCTTCGAGGGGAGGATCGCCGCTCGCGCCGGGGAGAGGATCAGGCCAGCTCCCCAAGCCGGTCCAGATACGCGCAGGCTGTGGTGACGAACTGGGCATGAGACCAGGTGAGCGGGGCGACGGACAGCGGCTGGAGCGAGAACGGGTCGATCTGCTCGGACAACATACCCGTCGGCGAGGCGCAGAGGGTGGCCCATTCCAGCAGATCGCGCGCGGCTTTCAGGTCAGCCTTCCTTGTCGCCGTGGCGATGTACCAGTCAGCCAGCCAGAGGGTGCAGATGATCCACGGGTTGCCGGGGACATTGCTGACGTCCTCGGTGACGCGGAAATAGTGGTCCCGCTCGTAGCGGGCCAATCCGCCGGCCCCGGCCTTGACCCATAGCTTGCGGCCCATCATCCCCATCATCGCGGCGACTTTCGGGTCGTTCGCGGGCAGGATGCCGAAGGCGAAGAGGGCATAGGCGGACGAGTCGCAGGTCATGTCCCGAGTCAAGGTCCCGTCCGCATCAGGCGTCACCATACGGGCGAAGGAGCCGGTGTCTTCGTTCCAGAAGTGCGCCAGGAGGGCGGCCTTGACCTCCTCCGCTCCCCGCAAGTACTGCGCTTTCCCCCGCGCATCGCCAAGTTCTTCGGCCAATTCCGAGGCGGCGCGCAGGGCGGCGGCGACGGCGGCCGTGGTGAAGAGATGAGTGCCACGCCGCTCCTCCCAGATGTCCCAGCAGGGAAGCGGCAGATGGGTCTCGGGGTGCCGGAAGGAGAGCATGAAGTCGGCAGCAGGCTGGATCAGCCGGCGGTAGAGGCTTGCCGCGAACACGCGGTCCCCATACCGGGCGAAGTGCTGCCGGAAGGACCAGACGACCAGGGCGGTGCCATCCTCCTGGAACGGGATCTCTGCCCCCACCCCCTCGATGAACCAGGGGTGCCAGGACGCGCCGACCGTGCCATCCGGCCCGTACTTGTGCATCAGGGCGGCCCGGTCTTTGGGCAGGACGCGCGCACAGAACTCGAAGAAGGGCTGGGTGATCTCGGTCAGGCCCACCCGATCGAGCGCGAACGAGACCAGTGCGCCGTCGCGCGGCCACATGTAGGAGTAGTGGGCGTGGGCCGTCTCCATGATGTCGCTGTCGTTCGAGGCGAGGATGGCCCCACGCTTGTCGCACTGCGTCTTGATGACCAGCAGGCTGTGGGTGAACAGGGCGGCGACGCGCGGCGGCAGGCTGTCCAGGTCCGGGCGGCGAAAGGCATAGGTGCCATCCTGGGCCGCTGTCTCGGTCAGGGCTTCCTCGAAGCCGCGCCCCAGCAGGGCAGATTGGAGGGCGACGACCTCCCCGCGCGTCTCGCCAACCGTCATCCAAGCCCGCAGGACGGCTTCGCCCCGGCCCGGCACGATCACCCCGTAGCCGGCGACGCTGTCCACAGCCCCCTGCGCGATGGCGCTGCCGGACAGTCGCCCGTCCTCAGCATCCCGCCAGGTGCCCTCGCCCCCCCGAAACCCCTTCTCGCCGCAGGCATACTGCGCGATTCCTACGCGGTCCTCGCCGATCTGCCCGCCAAACAAGAAGTAGCGGTCGCGCTTGTAATGGACCATGGCGTTGGCGTAGGGGTCATAAAAGGCCGTGTCCCCGATGTCGCTCTCATCAATCCGCAGGTCGTGGGCGAAGAACAGCCGGACCTCGCGTGCCTCGTCCCGCGTGTTCTCGACCCGGAACCGCTGCACCAGAATGTTCTCGTCGTGCAGCACGGCCTGGGCCACGCGCAGGCGTATCCCCAGGCCAGTATGATGGGCGGTACAATCCGTCACCAAAGTATCGGTCTCGTACCCGATTTTCCACCCCCAGCCGTCGTCCTCCAGCCAGGCGAACGCCCCGCCCTCCGTCCAGACTCCGACCCGGCAGCGGTGCCCGGCGACATGGTTGGGCCAGCCGACATAAGGATAGTAGATGTCGCGGATATAGAGATGGCGGTCGAGGTTGACCAGCAGTTCCCCGTTCCCGAGGACGATATCGCGAGGCATGGGCGCAATGCTTCCGTTTCTGCCCTCCAGTCTACCCGCCGAGCGCGAACTTCGTCAACAGAGACTGGTATACTGGAAGGAGCAAGGGAGGTAGTCCGCCATGCCAGAACATGTTAAAAAAGCATTCCCGGTTTTCGGCTGCGTGATAGCCCCCGCAGTCGCAGTGGCCTTCCTCACCGCCGTGTTCTATCCCATCTTCACGATGATCCGGGACAGTGCCCACACTACCTCCTGTCGGGACAATCTCAAAAAGCTCGGCACAGCCTTTGGGCAATACTCGCAAGACAATGATGGCGCGATGCCGAATATCTCCGACGCCACTGGAGGCCATACCTGGCGCGATGCGATGCTCCCTTATGTCAAGCTCAAGGAGGTCTACCATTGCCCCGACCGCCGGGACGATGTGGATGCGGACGGGTTCCCGGAAAGTTACGCAGTCAATTATAGCGGCGACTATGGCGCGTCGAAGCCGGACTGGGGCAAGGGTGCCTTGGCTGGACCCGGCTCATCGGCCCTGACACGCACTGACTACCCCGACCCCGCCAAGCTCATCCTGCTGCTGGAGGCGGAGGGCAATGAGCGCCCGGAGTTCAACATGGATAGCGCCCTTCTTTTCGGCCCGCAGACGCACAAGATCTGGTTCGGGCATTTCAAGGTTCATGGAGAGTTCCTGCTGGCCGACGGCCACACCAAGAGCTTTATACCCGCGAACACCTACCAGTACGACCCCAAGAACCATACCCTGTTCAATCTCTGGTATCGCAACGGAGACACGCGCCTTTCTGCGAACGGGGTGGCGGTCTTGAAGGACGCTGAGGAGCGGTTTAAATAGTGCTGGTATTGCTATTAACACCGTGAGGTGATAGAATGACAGCGCCTGCTCATTTACCGCCCCACCCCAGAAAGGTCCCGCCATGCTCGCACAAAGTGCCACGCCCGTTCAGGAGTCTGACCAGGCGACAGTCGCATCACCTATTCGCCGCAGGTCGGTGACGCCGCGTGCCGTCCTGTTGGGCGTCCTGCTGCTGCCGGTGAACGCCTACTGGGTCATCTGCATGGAGTTGATGCGATACTCGGCCCACCCGACTACGCTGTCGCTGTTCTTCAACTGCGTCTTCCTTCTGGTCGTACTGACACTGCTGAACAGTCTGGTCGCCCGCGTCCTGCCGCGCTGGGCGCTGTGTCAGGGGGAACTGCTGCTGGTCTATGCCATGCTGGGGATCGGCACGGCCATGTGCGGCCACGACCTGCTCCAGATCCTGCCGCCGATGCTGGCCTGGCCAGTCTACAAGACGTCCGGGGAGAACCACTGGGACCAGCTCTTCGCGGGGGTCTACCCACGCTGGCTGACCTTGACCGACTACGGTGCGGCGCGCGACTTTTTCATCGGCAACTCCACTCTGTACACAACTTCCCACCTGCACGCCTGGGCCGTGCCTGCCCTGACATGGTGCGCGTTTCTGCTGACCCTGCTGTTCGTGCTGCAATGCGTCAATGCCATCCTGCGAAAGCATTGGACGGACTCGGAGCGGCTGACGTATCCACTCGTCCGCCTGCCCCTGGAGATCACCGCCCAGGCGCCCGGCGGGCCGGGCGGGACGCCGCTGACGCGCCAGAAACTCTTCTGGGGCGGCTTTGTTCTGGCCGCCGTAGTGGACACGGTCAACGCTCTCAACTACTACTATCCCGCCGTCCCATCCATCCTGACGCCGGGAAATGGGCAGAGCTTTCTGGATCTGCACCAGTTCGTCACCGCCCGGCCTTGGAACGCCATCGGCTGGACTCCGCTGTCGTTCTACCCGTTCGTCATCGGGCTGGGTATGCTGATGCCGATGGACTTTCTGTTCTCCATCTGGTTCTTCTATTTGTTCTGGAAGCTTCAATCCGTCGTCGTCGTTGGGTTCGCACTCGACGCCGACCCCCGGATGCCCTATGCGAACTATCAATCGGGCGGAGCCTATTTCCTGTTCTGCGTGTCAAGCGTCTGGCTGGCGCGCGGCTTTTTGAAACAAGCGTGGCGGCGCGCGGTGGGGCTATCAAGCACGGTGGATGACCGGGATGAGCCGCTGCGCTACCGGGCGGCCTTCGCGGGCATCGGTGGCGGGCTGGTGCTGCTGGTCGGCTTCTCGATCTATTTGGGGCTCGCCTGGTGGCTGGCCGTGCTGTTCTTTTTCCTCTACCTTTGCCTCGCCCTGGCAATCACGCGGATGCGGGCCGAGCTAGGAACGCCGATCCACGATCTGCACAACACAGGGCCGGACGTTTTGCTGCCGGATCTGCTGGGCGCGCGCAGCCTGAGCCACCAGGACCTGGGCGTCTTTAGCCTGTTTTTCTTTTTCAACCGCGCTTACCGGTGCCAGCCGATGCCGATCCAATTGGAGGCGTTCAAGATGGCCTCCGTCACGGGCCAGAAGGACGAAATGGGGAGGGAGATGCGCGGCTGGTTCTGGACGCTGCTGCTGGCGGGCGGGCTGGGCGCATTGTGCGCGTTCTGGGCCATGCTGCACCTGACCTATCAGTTCGGCGCGCTCGCCAAGGCGGACCATGGGGCGATGCAGGCCTTTGGCGGCGAGTCGTGGAACCGATTGACGAACTGGCTCCAGCAGCCCAAGCCGGCCAACGGGTCGGTCGCATGGGCGCTCGTCGTCGGCTTCCTGTTCGCGGCCTTCTTGCAGGCGATGCGGATACGGTTCTTCTGGTGGCCCTTCCACCCGCTGGCTTACGCCGTATCGTCATCGTTCGAGATCAACCTGGTCTGGATGCCACTGATGATCGCCTGGGTGATCAAAAGCGTGATGCTGCGCTACGGCGGCGTGCGGACCTTCCAGTCCTCCCTGCCGTTCTTCTACGGCCTGATTTTGGGCCAGTTCGTCGAGGGCAGCCTGCTCAATATCTGGGGCATCATCACCGGCACGCCGACGTACCAGTTCTGGCAATGAGGCAGCATAATACGGGGGTACAATAGCGGCATGGAAAAAGAGGAATTCAGAGGCCGGGACGAAGGCGGGGGTGAGTTGGCGCGGGATGTGCGTCTGCTGGGCAATGCCCTCGGGGACGTGCTGCGGGAACAGGGCGGCGAGGCACTGCTCCAAACTGTGGAGCGTATCCGGGCGCTGACCAAGGAGGCGCGCAGCCGGCAGGGTCAGGATGATGCCGAGGCCGAACTGGACCGGCTGTTCGGCGCGATGGCGTTTGGAGAAGCACTGCCGGTCCTGAAAGCGTTCACCACCTACTTCCAGCTCGTCAACCTCGCCGAGCAGAAGGAAATCGTCCGCGTCAACCGGCGACGGGCCTTCGAGGCGGGAGACCAGCCCCGGCCCGAGTCTGTGCGGGACGCCGTGAAGCACCTGCACGAGGCGGGAGTGACGGCAGACGGAATGCGCGCCCTAGTCGGCTCGCTCTCGATCCAGCTTGTCTTTACTGCCCACCCCACCGAATCCAAGCGGCGGAGCGTCCAGGAGAAGCTGCACCGGCTTTCGGGCTATCTGGGCCGGTTAGAAGAGCCGCAGACGTCTCGGGGCGATCAGGAGAGGCTGGAACTGGACATCGCCGCCGAGACCGAGATTCTGTGGCAGACGGACGAGGTCCGCCAGCGCCGCCTGTCTGTGCTGGACGAGGCCCGGAACATCCTGTTCTACTTCGGCGAAACTTT
>JANLUQ010000573.1:0-3046 GCA_031363565.1 Armatimonadota bacterium
GATACTCGGTGATCGCCCAGGCCAGGGCCAGGCCGTCATAGGTACTGGTCCCGCGCCCGACTTCATCCAGGATGACCAGGGAGCGCGACGTGGCGTTGTTGAGGATGTTGGCCGTCTCATTCATCTCCACCATGAACGTGGACTGGCCACTTGCCAGGTCATCGTGCGCACCGACACGGGTAAAGATGCGGTCAACCAGGCCGATGGAGGCGGCATCGGCGGGGACGAACGACCCAATCTGGGCCAGAAGCACGATTAAAGCGACTTGGCGGAGATAGGTGCTTTTACCCGCGGAGTTCGGACCAGTGATGATATGCAGCCGGGCCGCCTCACCGTCGAGATAGGTATCGTTCGGGACAAACAGCGTTCCGCTTTGCAGGCTCTCGACGACCGGGTGGCGGCCCGCCGTGATCGAGAGGGTGTCCCCGGCATGGACCTCGGGACAGACGAACCGGCCCGACAGGGCGACCTCGGCCAATCCGGCGAACACGTCCAGGCGGGCCAAAGTCTTCGCCAGCTTCAAAATCTGGCCAGTGTACTTGTCCGCGATCTCGTCCCGGACCTGGATGAAAATCCGGTACTCCAGCTCGAAGATCTTTTCCTCAGCCCCAAGGACCTGAGCTTCGTACTCTTTCAGGGCGGGCGTGATATATCGCTCGGCGTTCGTCGTGGTCTGCTTGCGCTGATAGTCGGAAGGGATGGCGGCCCCGCCGCTGGCCTTGCTGACCTCGATGTAGTAGCCGAAGACGTTATTGAAGCCGACTTTGAGGCCCTTGATGCCGGTCCGTTCGCGCTCCGTTTCCTCGATCTTAGCGATGAACGCTTTGCCGCCGGACCGCAGCTCGCGCAGGGCATCCAGTTCCTCGCTGTAGCCATCTCTAATCAGGCCACCCTCGCGGAGCAGCATGGGCGGCTCGGGCTGGATGGTCGTTTCGAGCAGTTCCAGCAGGGCGGGCGGGGCGTCGGCGATGACCGCCCGCATGGGGGCCAATGCCCCGCCCTCGGGGGCACGGGCCAGGGCGGTCTCGACCTCGGGCAGTGCCTGGAGCGACTGCTTGAGCGAGATCAGATCACGCGCGTTGGCCGCGCCAGAGCAGATGCGGGCCGTCAGCCGCTCTAGGTCGGCGATGCGCCGCAGGGCGTCCCGCAGGTCCCCGCGCAGGAGGGCATCAGCGTGGCACTCACCAACGGCGGCTTGCCGGTTGTGGATCTTGTCCAGGGCTAAGAGAGGCTGGTCGAACCACTTGCGAAGCAGCCGCCCGCCTAGAGGGGTCACAGTGCGGTCCAGGATAGAGACGAGGCTTTTGCTCTTCGCCCCATCCGCCAGGGAGTGGGTCAGCTCCAGGTTGCGGCGGGCGGCGGCATCCAGCACCATGTAGTTCTCGGTGGAGTAGGTCGCTAGGCTGCGGATGTGGGTCGCCGCCCCTTGCTGGGTCTGCTTGACATAATCGAGCAGCAGGGCGGCGGCGTCCAGGCCGGATGTCATCTGCTCGGCCCCATAGCCGCGCAGGGAGGGAGTCCCGAAATGGTCCAGCAGCACCTGTCGGGACGACCGGCGCGTCTCGGCGGGCTGGTGGAACGTCACGACGGTCTTGGAGACCGCCTTGATCTGCTCGCCCAATTCTTCCATGCCTGGCAGCAGCAGGCACTCGGCGGGCTGGAGGCGCATGATCTCCTCCACCACCTTCTCCAGTCCCGCGTCACACGGCATCTCGGTCGCCAGGAACTCGCCCGTGGACACGTCCACCACGCCGACACCCGAAGGCACCTTCGCGCCGGTGATCGCCGCGACCAGGTAGTTGTTGGTCTTGGCGTCGAGCATGGCATCCTCGACGATGGTGCCGGGCGTCATGACGCGCGTCACCCGACGCTTGACCAACCCCTTGGCCTGCTTGGGGTCCTCCACCTGATCGCAGACAGCGACTTTGTACCCCTTGCCGATGAGCCGCGCGACATACCGCTCCATCGCGTGGTGCGGAACGCCCGCCATGGGGATGCGCGCGCCCGCCTGCTTATCCTCGCGGCCGGTCAGCGTGATCTCAAGCTCCCGCGCGATGATCTCGGCGTCCTCCCCATAAGCTTCGAAGAAGTCCCCGACGCGCATCAGCAGGATGACATCGGACCGCTCGGCCTTGAAGTCGAAATACTGCCGCAGCATGGGGGAAAGACCAGTAGAGGTGAGGTTTGCAAGTGAGAAGGCCATTTTTATCGTACACCCGTTCGGTACTGACGTCTGAGAAACAGAAATAACCCACCCCGGCGCGCTCTCGGTGGCCATGCCACGGCAGGGAGGGTCGGGAGGTCATCACCTGCCGTCCGCTTCAGTAAAAGTCGCCACGGGTTGAAATCCGAGGCTCCAAAAAACTCACCGTCCAAGGGACGAAAGACGATGACAGGAGGGCGGCGGGACCCTATTCCTACACACAGGTCTGCGGTCCTACTTTTTTCTTTAACGTCCTCTGGACGATGGGAACCTCGGAGCCTCGGGTGTGAAACCCGTGGCGACTTTTACTGCCTAATTATAGCAGATGCGCAGGCTCAATGACAAGCTGACGGCGGCATATCAAGCTCTCATAGCGGGAACCAGCGGGCGACCTCATCCGGCGGCAGGGAACGGCCATACTCGCTCACCTCGAACGCTTCGGCGAAGCGTACAGCACGGCCTTCCGCCTCGCCATAGCGGGCGACGAGATGGTCGCGGAAGCGGTCGGCGACCGCGCCGTCGTACTGCTCCCGGTGTTCGCGCATCCAGGCTAGACGCGCACTGTCACCGTCCGGGATCTGGCCCGCGTAGCCGCCGATGGAGGGGAGCCACTCATAGAACTGCGACTCGTGGCAGTGGAGCATTTGGACCTTGTCTTCAAAGACATCGTCAATGCCGACGACGATATCGGGCGAGAACGGGATGGGCTTCTGAAAGCCGTCCTGGAGGTATAGGATGACCGGATTGTGCATCAGATGGGGAGCAAGAGGGCAGATGTTGGGGACGCAGATCAGGTAGGAGGCGTCCTGGACGAGAATGCCGGTGCGCCGGTGGTCGGGGTGG
>JANLUQ010000584.1:0-1910 GCA_031363565.1 Armatimonadota bacterium
GCTCAAACTCCTTATCCGTTAGGCTAGACTCGTGATAGGTTTGACTCGTAAGTGTCCACGTCCCATTTGGTTCTACGCCAATCTGTCGCAGGAAAGCTTCGCCTCGAGCAACGGCTTCTACAGCCGTAATTTTGGGCGGGGAGGCAACGTCGGGGCTGCGGTAGCTAAGGTTGGAAAACTCCACGGTGAGACCAGTCTCCTGATCAATCCAAAGGTTCGCACCTGGACCCCCCAAGATGCTGGTTCGCCGCCCGCGCCGTAGTTCCTGGGAACGGAAGTTGCAGTGGAAGGCGTGACCAAGGACTTGACTGGCGCTAACAGCCTCCGCCGCTGTCAGACTGGGAGTAGCCCCGGTTCCCGGTTGAGGCGCGGCCGTCACGGGAGACGAAGCGGCCAGCCAGAGTAACACAACTAACACTAGTAAAATCTTGCTCATGATTTTTCTACTCTTTTAGGTAGTGTCCCAATTCAGGTTGTTGGGTATGCTGTTTTATGGTTACTCTAACGCTCACTTGCTCCCACTGTAGCAGTACTGACCTGATCCGCTTCGGACATCACAACAACAAGCAGCGCTACCGCTGCAAGGGTTGCGGCAAGGGTTGCGGCAAGACCAGCCGCGAGAACAAAGGCTCTGCCGCCTACGATGAAACCACTAAAGCCCAAATCCTTGCAGCCTACCATGAGCGTGGCTCCATGCGAGCCATGACACGCATTTTCGGCGTTTCACGCAACACCGTCCTCGCCTGGCTAAAAAAAAAGCCGCCAGTTTGCCGCCCTTAAAGAAGACACTGGTCAAGGCGAGCAAGGATGATGTTCTCGAACTCGACGAGATGCGGTCGTTCGTGCATCACAAGAAGAACAAGCGCTAGGTGTGGCCGGCTCAATGCCGCCGCACCCGCCAGATCGTTGCCTACTGCACTGGCAGACCTGGAAGGTGCCATCGGCGACCGTAGCCGCAAGACGTGCGCCCTGCTCTGGTCCCGTGTGCCTCATTCCTACAAGAGAGCCTTGCTCTACACGGACTTCTGGGACGCCTACACGAAGGTCTTGCCCGCCAAGCGTCATCGGGCGACCGACAAAGGCGAGGGCCAGACCTGTCACATCACCCCACTAAAGCCTTGAGCGCTTCAACAACACCCTGCGTCAGCGGATGGGGCGCTTCGTCCGGAGTACGCTCTCGTTCTCGAAGACAGACGCCATGCACGAGAACTGTCTGAGGTTGTTCCTCCAAGACTACAACCGAGAAAAGGCAACAACCTAATTTGGGACACTATCGGATAAAGAAGGGCGGGGGGACCCCACCCCTGCACGGACCCGCCAGAATGGCGTGGGGCGGGGTCCCCCCGCCCTCCCTCGCTCACCCGGTCCCGAACAGGCGCGGATAGCAGAGCTTCATCGTGTTCAGGTCGCGCGGGGTGACGGGCCGCGCCGGGGAGGGCAAATGCTCCCGCTGGGCGGAGTAGTAGCGGGGCGCGGCGGGAAACATCAGGTCGGCGGGGTCGTCGCTGTGGCCCTGGATGCCCAGGGCGTGGCCGAACTCGTGCGCGGCCACCGAGCGCAGCTCGCTGGGCAGCGTGTCCCCGGTCGCCAGACGCATATTGGCGCGTTTCAATGTCGAGCCGACATAGCGGATGTCGGTCAGGCCGACCGCGCCGTTCGCGCCCGGCACAGCCTCCGCTGCGGTGAACCGGACCGTGATATCGGCCGCCCCTGGCGAGTTGACGACGAGGTAATGGATGACGCCGCCCGTCGCATGGACCCAGGAGTCGAACCCGGCCAGTGCATCCCGCCCGTTCTGCTCCTCTTCCGGGCTATGCGTGGCGATGAAGACGCGCACGGGCAGGTGTGACCAGTGCAGCAGGCCGGTGAGGGTCGGTGCGTGGGCATAGTCCGGGGCCGCCGCGGATACC
>JANLUQ010000623.1:0-1915 GCA_031363565.1 Armatimonadota bacterium
AGTTGCCGATGCATTAGCTCTCAACGGCCCCTCACCGGCCCCGGCCAGGGTTTGCCCGTCTGAGCGGCGAGGGCCTGCCCCTCCCCATGCAGAGACCGTTCCAGGCCCAGATTGACGACGACCTCCTGATGCACCGTCCAGAGCGTCAGGCCGCCGTAGAGGAGCGCGAGGGCGCAGGCGAGAGGCGGCGCGGCATCCCGAAAGCCCTCCACCAGCCCGACCGACAGGGGCAGGCGCTTGACTGAAGATTTGATGCCGAAGATGACCAGCAGCAGGAGGGGAAAGGACACGCCGAGCACTAGGCCGAGCAGAGGCACTTGGGGGGCGTCGCTCTGCCCGCTCCCAAATGGGGGGAATACCTCGCCAAGAAGTCCGATCGAAGAAAGAAGCCCGGCCAGGGAAGCCGCCTCGTGCATTTGCCATGCCGCTAGGCTGCCCAGCACAAAAAAGATCGCCAGCACAACGCCCAGCGAAATGGCGGGCGGCGGCGCGAGCCGGTCGCGGAGCGGGGCGAGTCTGCCCAGACTCAGGGCCAGCCCGCTCAGGACAAGCAGCAGCAAGAGGTTTGCGGCGAGGACCCAGCCCACCGCCAGGCAGATACCGAGGCGCGCGAAGGCCAGGAACCGGCTGCCGGAAACGAGGTCGTCCGAGGTCAGGCGCCGTACCTGCACTGCGGCCTCGGCCTGCGCCCGCGCCTCCCGCGCGGCCTCGGGGTGGCCCAGCCGCGTGACATAGTCGCAGTAGGAGTCCAGGCGCTCTTTCACCCACTGCTCGGTGGGAACGCCCGACGTATGTGGGATGGTAGGGACGCCGCCGGGGCGGCTCCAGGAGACCGCGCTGATGGCGATACCGACGAAGCTACCGATGAGCGAAGTGGACTGCGCGCGCATCAGGTCGCCGCAATGGGCCAGGGCCAGGCGCAGGGACAGGCCCTCCTCGCGCCGCCCACCCAGTTCGTCCTGAACGGCCACGGCAGTGACCAGAAGCGCGGCGGCGCGCAGGCCCTGATAGTGCGGGAACAAGAGGGCGGCCGCCGTCGCCATGCGGCTGATGCCTTCGCGCCCGCCGAACGTGGCTTCGGAGATGCGCCAGTGCCCTTCCACCTCGTCCTCGCTGTATTCCCGCCATTTGTGCTCCCGACCGGCCCGCTTAATGGCCGCCAGGCCCTCGTCGTCCCGGTGGGCCGCGAAAAGGCCAACGGCGCGCATGAATGGGAAGTAGGCGTTGTCCGGGTCCAGACGCTCCCCCGCCGCCGCGTCGGCATCGAAGGCGGCCAGGTCAGCGGGGGCGTTGTGCCCCTCTTCCGGGGGCGCGGGAGGCACCGGGACGCTGGACAGCAGGTTCTCCTCGGGCCGCGCTAGGTGGATCTCGCCCTGCATCGCATAGCGCAGGATATTCGCGCGCAGGGAGGGATTGTCGGGGAAACGCGCCACCAAGGACCGGGCATATTGGACCGAGGTCTGCTTCTGGTAATCCGCCTGGCCACCAAGCTGCACCTGATAGTCTCGCGGATGGCTTCGGACAAACTCCTGCCGTCCCTGCCCGCCTCCCAGCGAGCCGGGGAATGCCTCCAGCCGCACCAGCCAATGCGAGGCGGGCACGACGAGGAGGATGACAAAAATGAAAGTGGCGAGGGCAGTGTAAACGAGGGGGCTTTGTCTCATGCAGACAGTAACGGAGCAGAGGCGCAAAAGGGTTCGCGCCCCCCGCCTAACGCACCGGGCCGGGCCAGGATTGGCCGGCCTGCGCGGCAAGGTACGGCCCTTCGTCGTGAACCGAGTGCGTGAGCTGCGTATCAACGAGACGTTCCTGCCGCAGCGTTCCCACCAGCAGGCCGCCCCAGACGAGCAGCAGCAGGCAGGCGAGGGGCAAGGCGGCAGCGGCAAGGCCACGGACCAGGCCGACCCAGAGGGGT
>JANLUQ010000357.1:0-14768 GCA_031363565.1 Armatimonadota bacterium
GGCGGCGTCATCATGGACGTTGTGAACCCGGAGCAGGCGATCATCGCCGAGGAAGCCGGCGCGACGGCGGTCATGGCCCTGGAGCGCGTGCCGGCCGACATCCGGCGCGACGGCGGCGTGGCGCGGATGTCCGACCCCAAAATGATCAAGGGGATCATGTACGTCGTGACCATCCCTGTGATGGCAAAGGCCCGTATTGGGCACTACGTCGAGGCGCAGATCTTGGAAGCGCTCGGAGTGGATTTCATAGACGAGTCGGAAGTGCTGACACCCGCTGACGATGCTTTTCACATTGACAAGCACGCCTACAAGGTGCCCTTCGTTTGCGGCTGCCGCGATCTGGGCGAGGCCCTGCGCCGCATCGGCGAAGGCGCGTCCATGATCCGCACCAAGGGGGAGGCCGGCTCGGGCAACATCGTCGAGGCTGTCCGGCACATGCGGACCGTCCTCGGCGGCGTCCGCCGCATCCAGGCCATGCCCTTCGAGGAGCTGATGACCGAGGCCAAGAACCTTGGCGCCCCATATGAGCTGGTCGTCGAGGTCCACCGCACCGGCAAGCTGCCTGTGCCGAACTTCAGCGCGGGCGGCATCGCCACTCCTGCCGACGCCGCCCTGATGCGCCAGATGGGCGCTGAGGCCGTCTTCGTCGGGTCTGGCATCTTCAAGTCCGGCGACCCCAAGCGGCGCGCGCGGGCGATGGTGGACGCCTGCACCCACTACGACAACCCGATGATGCTGGCCGAGATCTCCAACGACATCGGCGAGCCGATGGTGGGCATCAACCTGAACTTCTTGCCCAAAGAAGAGTTGATGGCGAACCGCGGCTGGTAAACCAGACTGGCAAAAAAAGAGCGGCTGCCCCGATGGGGCAGCCGCTCTTGTGCTGTGTCAGGTCTTTTGTCGTGTCAGGCGACCGCGAAGTCGCTCATGACGTTCGGCGTTGCAGTCGAGAACCCGACAACGTCCATCATGCCCGCATCGTCAGGGTCGGCAATGGTGAACGCATTGGATACCACGCCGCAGACGATCAGCTTGGCCGGGATGCCCATGCGCTCCCGGTACTGACGCAGGGCCTGGACCGGCTGGATGTTCCCCGCCCATGTTTCGGAGTCGGTGTAGACGACGAACACGTCCGTCTCGACCTTGTTCTTGAGCGCCCAGACCATCGGCAGGGCGCAGTCGGTCCCACCCAGTTGCAGGGCGGACGCGGTCTTGATGACGTCGTCGAGCCGCTGGCGCGGCGAGATCGAGAGCGGAGTCAGGGCCGTTTCCCCGCCGCCCCACTGCCCGCCGTACCCTTTCCCGGAGGACGTGAAGGCGACGACCTGGTGACGCGCCTCAGTTGCCGCTGTGATCAGGCACATCGTCGCGCTAGCGACGCGCGGCGTCAGGCCTGGAACGCCCGCGATCTGACCGAGATCCATCGAGCCGGACACGTCCAGGGCCAGCAGCCAGCGCTTGCCGGTCGGCGTGACGTTGCCGAACGAGGCGTAGAAGGCCGCGTCTAGGGCGTCCACGATGGCGGGGACCGGCGTCCAGCTATTCCCGCCGCGCTCGCCGTACCCCTGGGCGTAGGTCTTCAGGGCGGACAGGACCTGGATCGGGTGGACCCGCGCCTTCCGCAGACGCGCCCCGTCGGTGATCTGCGCGGCCACCTTCTGAGTCTCCGGCCCCATAGCCGTCAGCAGACCCACCCGCGTCAGGGTCGCCAGGTTGCGGATGAGCGCCGTCATCGGCATCTCTTCCAGCAAAGCCTCCCAGACGAATGGGTCGGTGAGCCACTGCGTCGGGACCGCCTCGCGCGGCAGGCGGTATTCGCGGATGAGTGCGGCGACCTGCGCCGCCTTCTCCGCCGTTTTGACCCGCTCCGCCGCCCAGACCAGCCGCAGGGCCGGGTCCGGGTGCGGCATCTCGCCGACCGACTCCCACCCCTGGGTCAGCCAGTGGTAGAGCGCGAAGTGCTGCTCTGTGGCGGGCTTCGGGTGCGACAGCCGCAGCAGGTCGCGGTGGCTCCAGCCGTCCCGCTGCCCATACTTGACCGCCTGGTAGGCCAGCTTGTCGGCGGGCATCTGCGCGTACCAATTCCCGACCGCCTGCCTCAGACCACGCCCCCAGCCGCGCATCCCGTCCACATACTGCGCGAAGTGGAACAGGTGGGTCCCGATCCGCGCCACCGTCGGCAGTGCCGCCAGCGCCTTCCGGCGCGTGTCCTCGTCGCCATACGCGGCGCACATGGCGAGCGCGAACAAGGCCGAGTCGTTCTTCGGTGCGCGCCCGGCCTCGGACACGGCGACGATCTCGCGCACGACGCGCGGGCCGTCCGCGCCGATGCAGCGCTTGACCGCCTCGGCGTTCTCCAGCGTCAGCGTCGTCTCGCCCGCGTAGAATGAGCCGCCCTCGGCCCCAAGCACGAGGAAACGGGCCAGCCGCATCCAGTCGTCCACTGCGAAGGTGAACCCGCCCGCGCTGTTCGCGACCTGGGCGGAGCCGGGGATGGGCCGGCTCTGCGGCGTCACCTCCTTGTTAAACACCGTCTTCAAGTACGTCATCGTCTTTGTCTCCTTCCGGCCCCATCGGGGCAAGTGCCGGACAGGCAAGGGGTGCGCTTGGGTGTTGGTTTTCTTGTTTTGAGAAGAGTGTTAACCCAAACACTTCGGCCCGTCCGCGCCACAGTGTCACAGATTGAAGAGCGGCAGGAGTCGAACCTGCTGCCTCCGGGGTAACAGATAACCGTTTTCCTACGGCCCACATCGCAGGCAAGTGGCGGAAACGGGTATGCCTTGCGGCGACCCGGTGAGCTGCCGTTGCTCTGCACTCTTCATCGTTGGCTCAGGCAAGGTGTGCCTCTGGGGTTGATCTTCACAAGGTAACCCAGAGGCTTCGGCCCGAACGTCCTTTTGCGTCGTCTTGTCATCTAGAACCGGAAGGCTGCGAGGCAGCCCAGCAGGCAGGCCAGCAGAAGCAGAAACATGAGCGCGTCGTAGACCCATGCCCGGAGGCCCTTGATGTGGCCTCCATCCTGCTGCACCCGTGCCGTTTCCGGCGGCGGAGCGAACTCCAAGATGATCAGGTTGCCACGCCGCTCGACCACGCGCCCCACGCTCCTATCGGGCGGCTTCGGGTTATGTTCGGGCGGATGGCCTGTGCGCTCCGCGAAATAGTGGATCAGGCACAGAGGCGGCGCGCTGTCGTTCCCGTTGTCCCCTAGCCTCTGCATGTCCTCGTCGTTCTCCGTGATGTCGTGTGTCACTATTTTCTCCTTCAGGAAAGGCGTTCAAAGAAAAAGACGCCCACCGCTCGGCTTGTGGGCCTTTGCGGTGGGCGTCTCTTTCTCACGGGTACACGAATGGGGTGAGGGTTAAGGAACGAGGCCTCCGTCAAAGGAAACAGTCGGGCGCTGGTAACTGGCGCTGACGAGCCAAAGTCCACGACCAAAATGGTCGGACTGGGATCGCTCTGCGGTTGATATGCTGACTTGAATCATTGACATTATCCTCGACTGCTCCTTTCACTAAAATTGGGAACGTGCGGTATGATACCCACCTGCTCGGCTGCTTGTCAAGGGATGGGACAAAATTAGTTTTGCCCGGCAGGAGAGGCGGCAGGGGGTAGCGCAGGAGAAAGGGGGCATGATGAATCACGCCTCTATAGGCGGTCTACAGCTTTTTGCTGCCGAGGAACGACTGGGCATAAACGCCGCTGCGGAGGGCATCGCTAGCGGCTTTGGCGAGGGAGGCGGTCGTCTGGCCGGGGTGCAGGGCTACATCGGCGAGCGTGAACGTGAGGAGTGGCCTTTCGGAGACCAGCACCTGGTCCCCGCTGGCCGCGATCTGGTACATCTGCAAACCGTTATCGAGAAGAGTATTGAACTCGGCGGCGATCGCCTTCGCCCGGTTCAGATCCGGGTCGGCTAGCGTCGGCAAAGTCCGGTTGGCATATACAATGTCCACCCCGCCGCCGGGGGCCGGGTGGACGACGGCATGAGGCGCATCGGTTGCTTCCCGGAGAGCATGGATGGTGATGGGGACATTCATTCCGGTGAGTTCCGCGTTGATCAAGCCGACGCGCTCGGTCGTGTACGGGTGGTCCATCAGGATGCCCATTTCAAATTTCGGACTGCGGGCCTCGATGTCGGATAAACGCTGCATGAAGGTCAGCATCGCGACCGGATTATAGCCGGCCTTCTGCAAGAGAAGCGTGCCACCGTGGTCCGCATCACGCTCGGCGGCCTGACTATAGTGCGTGTTGAGGATGCCCATCTGCGTGTATTGCGCGCCCGCCGCCAGGTTCGCGATGTCGCGCGGGTTGACGTGAGCGACGATGGCGGCCAGCAGGCCCGCGATCATCTCGGTGTTCATCTTCGCCTGCTCATGCGACAGCGACTGGATGTGGTGGTGGGCGGCATGGGTGATCTCGTGGGCCAGGACTCCCGCCAGCTCATCGTCGGTATGGACGAACTTCAGTAGCCCGGAGTTGATGTAAACGTAGCCGCCCGGCAAGGAGAAGGCGTTGACATCTTTCTCGTCAATCACGAAGAAATGCCAGGTGAATGGAAAGGTCTTATCGTTACCGTAGCCGGCGTGGTAGGTCGTCGTGTTGGCAATGGCCGCGAGCTTCTGACCAATGGCATTGACGCGGTCTATGATGGCCGTGTCCTTCACCAGTTTGGCCGTCTTGTTGACCTCCGCCGAGGCATCCGCGCCCTGCTTGGCCTCATCGGCAGCCTGAGCCTTGTCACGGGTCGTCAGCGGCAGGGGCGTCGTCATCGAGAGGTCGCCCGCGAGAGCAGGCGCCCCCCACCCCAGGCATGCCAAGGTCGCAAACAACAGTGGTTTGATGTTCATACTCATGTTTTTCCAAATTGCCGGCGAATATGTCATAATGGCGCTATGACCCGTTTGTTCGTCCTGACGCTCTTGTTCTTGTTCGCTCTTCTGCCTGCCGCCGCCGCGGAAGATTTCACGCTCCAAGCCTTGCTGACACAAGCGCAGAAGGCGCAGGAGACAGGGCAGACGGGAGAGGCGCTCGGCGCACTGGTCGCGGCCCGCCGGTCCTACCCCACATCGAGCGAAGCGACGCGGCGCCTGGAGGCACTGGTCAGTGCGGGCCTCCCGCAGCGCTTTCGGAGCGACTGGCTTGGCACTTTGCCGGTGGACACCACCTCTTTGCCTTACGACCTGGGCACTTTGATTGTTCCCAAGACCTACCTGCCGACGCACGCCGTGGAGCCGCAGCACCACTGGTCTTTCGCCAAAGTGGTCTATGTCTACTCTTCTGACGCCGAATCGCCGCGTTTGTTCTGCGCGGTGCATTACCCCACCGGGTCGGAAGGGGCGATGGCGGCGCGCATCGCCCGCCTGCTCGCGCTGACCCATCAGACATTGACCCGCGAGACCGGACAGGAGGCCGCAAACGGGACTGCTCCGTTCGACGTCTGGCTCTGCACCGGCGGGCAGAGTGGCGGCGAGCAGTGGCGCGATAACCTATACCTATACGATCTCGAGACGCCGCGCTCCTCCATCGAGTGGCTGCGCGAGACGGTCCACGAGTATTCGCACCTCGCACTGCCCGCCATCGGCGGCTACGAGGCACCGGAGTATTGGGCGAACGGCTACCTCGGTGAACGGCTGCTGGTGCGCTGGATGGAGCGCACCCCGGACGGCACGGCCCATATCGAGGCGCTGTGGGGCGATTTCAGCGGTGCCCCCAACTTCGGCCGGCTGCTCCTGGCCCCCCCGCTGGCGCTTTACAAGAAGATCGGCCCCAGCCCTGCCTGGGTGGCGCGCAAAGACGAGGCCGGGATGCGCTATTTGATCGGGCAGGCCTTGACCTTTGACGACAAGTATGGGGCGGAGCGTTTAGGAGGTGCCTTCCGACGCCTGCCTCGCTTCCGCGAGGCGACTGCCAAAGACTTCGCCGCTGCGCTTGCCGAGTCCCGGTCCGCTTCGGCAGGCTCCGCTCACGCCCAGGCCAACCCATGATAAGCCTGACGCGGGAGGCCTACGCCAAGATCAACCTGACGCTCGATGTCGGTGCGCGCCGCCCTGACGGCTACCATGACATCCGCTCCATCATGCAGACGATTTCGCTGCATGACACCGTAACCATCAGACGGACGAGAGATGTTCCCGGCGTCCGCTTGGAAGTGACCGGCGACGAGGGCGCGGGCGTCCCCGCCGACGAGTCCAACCTAGTGCATCGGGCCGCCGTGCGGCTCCAAAAGGTCGCCGCTGCGCGCGGGACTGTCCCCGGTGACCAAAGCGGCCTGCACATCCTTCTGCACAAGCGCATTCCCTCGCAGGCCGGGCTGGGCGGCGGCAGTAGCGACGCGGCGGCCACGCTGCTGGCCGTCAACATGGCTCTCGGCCTGGCGCTTTCTCCGGCGCGTTTGGCAGAGATCGGCGCGGCCCTGGGGTCCGATATCCCCTTTTTTTTGACTGGCGGGACGGCGCTGGTAGAGGGCCTGGGCGAGCGCGTCTCAGCCCTGCCACCGCTGTCTCTCCCATGGCTGTTGGTCATCGTCAAGCCATCTGTCGGCGTCTCGACGGCGGCGGCTTATGCCGCCCTCGACGCTCTGCCGGGACGTATTCCTGGGTCGGCGACGGGCTCGTGGCAACAGGGCGGGCAGGACCTGGCGAACGATTTCGAGCAGGTCATCTTTCCAGCGTATCCCGAGGTTGCCGCTGCTTACCAGACACTTCATTGGACAGAGGAAACCGGTGAATGTTTCACCCCCTTGCTCTGCGGCAGTGGCGCGGCGATCTTTAGGCGTGTCGCGAGCGCCGAGGAGGCACGCCGATTAACCGACCACATCGCTGAGGCCGGCATGGGCAAAGCGTGGATAGCGGAAACTCGGAAGGGGGACGGATGACGGTGAATGTCGTAGTGCTTGCGGGCGGCAGGAACAGCGCGGAGATGGCGGCGGCCACTGGGGTCGAAAACCGCGCCCTGACGCCGCTGGGCGACCGGACGATGCTGGATCATGTCACGTCCGCGCTGGGCCGAGCCGCGTCCGTGGGCGAAATAACTGTGGTCGGGGACGTTCCGCCCAGCCCGGACTACCACGTCGTCCGTGGCGGCGAGACCTTGCTGGATAATCTGATGGCGGGCGTGAAGGCGGCGGAAGCGAGCGGCGGAGGAGACCGGGTGCTGGTCAGCACGTCGGACATCCCATTTCTGACGCCCGAAGCCGTCGAGGACTTTATTGACCGCGCGAGCCGCTCGGGCGCGGACCTTTGCTGCTCGTATGTGCCGGTGAGGCTGTGCTACGCACGCTTCCCAGACATGAAACGGACAGCGGTGAAGGTGCGCGAGGGGTCGCTGACATTGGGAAACCTGATGCTGGTCAACCCACGCTTCCTGCTGGCAAACCAGGAGACGATCGCATGCGCCTATGCCGCCCGGAAAAGCCCCGTCCAAATCGCGCGGATGCTTGGCCTTGGTCTTCTGGCGCGGCTGCTCCTGGCTCAGTTCCTCGCGCCCACGCTCTTGACGATCACGATGCTGGAGCAGGGCGTGAGCCGCCTGCTCGGCGACGACGCGCGGGCGGCAGGCATTTGCTCGGAGTACCCTGAGATCGGCACAGATGTGGACAAACCCGAGGATGTCGCCATCGCCCGCCGGATGCTGGCGGGCGGCTAACTGCCCGGAAGATCGTCGGGAAGGTCGAGTTGGAGAGTCCCTTTTTTGGAGGGCGGGGTCTTGGTGGGCACAGCCTCAGCACCGCGCAAGCGCGGCTTGCGAACGCGCTTTTGGGAGGCGCTGCGGTGATCCTCGGCGGCGATGTAGCGCCGTACCTGATTGCCCCCCGCGTCTTTGGATGCATACATAGCGGCGTCGGCAAAATCAATCAGGTCGGTCATGCTGACAGCATCCTGGGGGCAGGCGGCGATGCCGAGGGAGAGGCTGATCGGCAGGTCCATCTCTGCACGCAGATCTTGCGCCAGCCTTCGGATTCGGTCGGCGACAGCCAAGGCGGCTTCGACCGAGGTGCCGGGCATCAGCCAGGCGAACTCATCCCCGCCATACCGCGCGACCACATCCGTGTCCCGCGCCTGCCCCGCCAGCAGGCGGCCGACCTGACGCAAGGCCAGATCTCCCATGCCATGCCCCTGCGTGTCGTTAACCTCTTTGAAACCGTCTATGTCTATCATGGCGACGGCCAGGGTGTCGGTGCGGCGGTTGGCGTACTCGATTCGCTGGCGCAGCGCGGACTCGAAATGGGAGCGGTTGTAGAGGTTCGTCAGCGGGTCGCGGCGGGCGGCTTCCAGCACGTCCTCGATCTGCCGATTGAGCCTCAGCAGCGTCTCGCGGACGGAGCCGTGGCCCGCTCCACCGATCTGATGTCCCTGCTGGGCGAGATAGGCGGCGGAGGCGACGATGAACCGGCATCCGGGGTCGCTGCTGGCGAGGCAGCGGACTTCGACGCATTCGAGACTGCCGCTCGGATAGCCTTCCGTGGGAGGAAGCGCCTGGACGATGCCCCGCAGCAGGCCGCGCATGTAATCGCAGACATATCCGGTGCGGCCCGTGCGCCCACGCATCATGTCCGCTTCAAGGCTATTCTCGACGTGGAACACGACCTCATCGGGCCGCCCGAGGGACTGATCCAGCCGGAGCCCCCCATACCCATTCCGCGTCAGCATGGCCAGTGCGCGCTCCATGTAGGTCGCCTGGGTATCGGCCTCCTCGGCTTGGGCGACGTAGGCCACGACACGTTCCGCCGAGGCGGTGCCAGCCCGGTAGAGGATGTCGGCGGCGAGGTCTGGGCCGATCTCCTGGGTCATCTGCTCCCGGAGGGCGTAGAAGCCCCCGGCATCCTGGAGGAAGGCGCGCTCCCCCCAAGCATCCAAAAGTTCCGCCTCGTCTGCGACGGTCTGTGGGTCTGTATTCCGGTTATTCATCCGTGTAGTCTTGTGCTTCCTAAAGTGTCGTCCACCCAAGATGCCTGCGGCTTCTGCGGGTGCGACGCTCCTGTTTGTATGCATAATAAGCACAAACCATGCCAAAACCGCGCGTCGCCGAAATTATTTTTACCCACGCGCCGCCGCGAAGCGCAGATCCTTCATAATTCGCAGTTGGTAGAGAGTGAAACCGACCAGCAAGGCCCCCATGACCCAGGCTGCCGCCGTCGCATAGCCGAACTTCAGGAACAGGAAAGCGTTGTACCAGATTTCCAGGCCCAATGTCTGCGTCGAGTAGAGCGGCCCGCCGCCGGTCATCACGAGGATGTTGTCGGTCGCCTGAAAGGTCCCGATGACCGCCCCGACCAGGTTGATGATGATGAGCGGCCTGAGTGTCGGCACCGTCACACGCCAGATCTTGGTCCAAATGCCCGCGCCGTCCAGATCCGCCGCCTCGTACATCTCGGTGGGGATGGAGCGTAGGGCGGCCTGGTAGATCAGGCTGCCCGGCCCCGCCGAGGCCCACACCCACGGTAGGATGACGGAAATCAGCGCGATCTTTGGGTCCTCCAGCCACTTCACCGGGTCGGGGTGCAGACCAAAAATATGCGCCGCCGACAAGAGGAGCGAGTTGAATAGGCCGTTGGGCGTCCCCTCCTCGAACCACTTCCACATGAACGAAATCGCTAAGGGCGCAGTGATGGCAGGCAGATAGTAGAGGGTGCGGAACAGGACCTTGCCGTGCGGCACTTCCGTCAGACCGAAGGCGACAGCGAGGGGCAGGAAGAAGCCAAGCACAAGGCTGATGCCGGTGTAGAGGAACGAGTTCCGGACGCCGTACCAGAACGTTTCCGACAGGAACAGGTCAATGAAGTTATCCAGGCCGATGAACGAGTTAGCCCCGAGAATGTGATAGTTCTGGAACGCCATGATCAGGCCCCGAACTAGCGGGTAGTAGCGCCAAACCAGGATGGAAAGGACGGCGGGCAGCATAAACAGCCAGATGAGCAGGTGGGCGCTGAGCGGCAGGCCCGCCGGCCGTGTCGAGAAGACGCGCGCCGCCCGCTCCCGCGCGCGCACCGCCAGCAGGCGGCGGCCCAGCCAGGTCAGGTAGGCCGTCAGGCCAAGCGCCAGCAGCCCGAAGACCATCCAGGCCCATATGCGCCGCGCCCGCATCACATCGGGGGGGACGTAGCCGGTCAGCTTGGCATCTACCGCCCGCGCCGCCGTGTCCAGCAAGGCCTTCGGGTCAGCGTTCGGGTTCTGCTCAATCTCGCCCAAAGGAACGCCCAGCAGGTTGTAGATCTGACTCATGTTCTCGCCGTATGGCTCCGGGTGGCCATGCGTGAACAAAGTCTGGTTGGTCTTGAGCCAGACCTTTGACTGCGGCGATGTGTAGTCCTCGTAGCCGTACTTCTGCAAGGCGACTGGGTTGACCGTGTTGCCTAGCCCGGCCTCCACATAGGACTGGGTGCGGATGCGGTCGGCCTCGTCGCTCGCCATGAACTTGACGAACTGCCAGGCCGCCTCACGAATGCGCGGGTCCTTGATCTGCGACGAAATGCCCCACATATAGGCATTAGCCTCGTTCGCCGTGATGCCCGTCGGCCCCTTGGGCATGGGCGCGATGCCGACGACGCTGGGGCTGATCTGGGTGGCATCGGCCTGATTCGCGATTACATTACTCTGGTACTGGAACCACATGGCGACCTTGCCCGCCGCCCGGTCCTGGCCCAAGGTGCTGCTGTGCGTGGCGACGCCGATATAGGTCTTGCCGTCCTTACCCTTCCAGGGCGCAGTGAGGAGCTTCCGGTAGAACTCCAATGCCGTTACGCCTTCAGGCGTGTTGAAGGCGGCGACCCACTGGCCTTTCGGGTTACGTTTGATGACCTCGCCGCCCGCCTGCCACAAGAAGTTGATCCACCAGTACGCCGAGGCGTCCGAATCGGTGCCGAACTCGAAGCCCCAGATGCCTTTCGGCTGGTCTGTCAGTGCCTGTGAATCGGCATAGAACTCATCCCAGTTACGCGGCGGGCGGTCTGGGTCCAGCCCCGCCGCTTGGAACATGTCCTTACGGTAGTAGAGCGCCTGCACGGCGGCCAGGAATGGGATACTGTAGATGCGCCCGTGCCCGGCATCCTTGAGGATTGGCAGGAGGGTCGGCTGGATGCCGGCGAGGACCTGCGGGTCGCGCCGCAGATAATCGTCCAGCGGCATCAGGAACCCCTGCTGGATGTAGGAGGCCGAGGAACGGAAGTTGACATAGACCACATCGGGCGCGGTGCCGCCGGCGAAGGCCAGCAGTAGGTTCGACTCGGCGGCCTGCCCGCCGATCTGCAGGCCCTGAGCGCTTTCGAGCCGGATGTCCGGATGGGCGCGCTCGAAGGCGTCCACGATGGCCCGGTTGGCGTGCCCCTGCGGGTCGGTGGCGTTCTTGTCGGGCAGCTTGAAGCCGCCTGCGCCACCGACCCGCAGGACGACCGGCCCAGATTGGGCTTGAAGAGGCGGAGCGAAGGCAAGAACGAAGGCGAGGCAGGCAAGGAGTCTTTTCATACAGGCAGGGTCATCAGCAGTTCACAGGCGGGTGGATGGCTTTATCATACGGCATGAGAGGAGATTTGTCAAGGAACCTGGCGCGTTCCGGTATAATGGAGACCATGTTAGCCACCCGCATCATTCCCTGCCTCGACGTGCAGAACGGCCGCGTCGTCAAGGGCACGAACTTCGTCAACCTCCGGGACGCCGGGGATCCCGTCGAGCGCGCCGCGCTGTACGATGCCCAGGGCGCGGACGAATTGGTGTTTCTGGACATCACAGCTTCGCACGAGAAGCGCGACCTGATGTTCGACTATGCCCGCCGGGTCGCCGAGGAGGTCTTCATTCCCTTCTGCGTCGGCGGTGGCATCAAGACGGTGGAAGACTTCCGGCGCATCCTGAAGACCGGCGCGGACAAGGTCAGTATCAATACGGCCGCCGTCACCGACCCCGGCCTGATCACCGAATGTGCCAAGGACTTCGGCGCGCAGTGCGTCGTGGTCGCCGTAGACCCCAAGAAGACGGGCCGGACGCCGTCGGGCTGGGAGGTGCATATCCACGGCGGGCGGACGCCGACCGGACTGGACGCCTTGGACTGGGTACGGGAGATGGAGGACCGGGGGGCGGGCGAGATCATGCTGACCTCGATGGACGCCGACGGGACCTTGGCCGGCTACGACATCCCCTTGACTCTGGCCGTGACGCGGCTGGTCGGCATCCCCGTGATCGCCAGCGGCGGCGCGGGAACCTTGGAGCACATCTACGAGGCCGTGACATCGGGCGGCGCGCAGGCCGCGCTGGTGTCCAGCATCGTCCACTATGGGACGCACACAGTTGGCGAGATCAAGGATTACCTTGCGGCGCGGGATATTCCCGTGCGGCGTGTCTGAAAGGTACGACAATGAACCTTATCACCGACCGATTGATTATCCGAAGCTGGCGAGAAGAAGACATCGAGGATTATGCCAGTATCATTGCCAAATCTTCCGTCATGAAGTATATCGGAGACGGCGGAACATATGGTCAAGAGGGTGCATCGAAGTTCATCGCCAGGTCTATGGCTCACGAACGCGAGTTTGGCTGGGTACTGTGGGCCGTCGAGCAGAGACAGGAAGCTAAACTCCTGGGTTTCTGCGGCTTTGCGGAACTGTCGGCGGGTTATGTGGAGCAAAACGATTGCGTGGAGATCGGCTGGCGACTGGATCAGCCGTATTGGAACCAGGGCTATGGCACTGAGGCGGCGAAGGCTGTTCTTGAGTATGGATTAGCGGCGTACCACTTCCCGTTAGTGGCTTCAGTCGCTCAAATAGAAAACACCGGTTCGATTCGCATCATGCAGAAAATCGGCTTGAACTTCGATAAATATGCGGTTGATTTGAAGTGCGACCGAAGAGTGGTAGTTTACTCAATGTCCTATTCCTGAGTCGCGCGATGGTTGACGACGGCTCTTATAAACGAGTATAATGAAACGAAGCCAGTAGAACGGAGGCAGTCTAGGGATGGAAACGAGAACTTGCCGTTACTGTCACAAGGAATGGCCTATTGAAAAGTTCGGGCAGGCTGCGACCATCAAAGGACAGATGTATCGTCGCCACCGTTGCACGGACTGCAAGAATGAGACGCAGACAAAGCGCATTCAGCGAGGGCGAGTCTGGCTTGAGCAGTACAAAAAGGAATGCGCGTGTGACTGGTGCGACTACAACGATCACCGCGCACTGGCCTTCCATCACATTGACCCAAACACGAAGGAACATAGTATCGCAGACATGGTGAGCGTGGGCAGATCAATTGCAGCGATCAAGAAAGAGATCGCTAAATGTACGTTGATCTGCGCCAATTGCCACGCGATCAAGCATTATCACGAACCGAGACGGTAGAGAGCATCGGGGCATAGCTCAGTTTGGTTAGAGTGCTCGCTTTGGGAGTGAGAGGTCGCAAGTTCGAATCTTGTTGCCCCGATCATGGAACATTGGACGACAACTGGGGACGCATAATTTATGCGTCCCCTCTTTCTTGCAAGGAGACGCGACGTTGAAAGCGAAGTGCATGGTCTGCCACGAGGCGTATGACGTAGAGCGGGACCGGGGACAGGTCATCGAGATAGACGGCACGGGGAACTACATCTGCCACCGGGACTGGCCCGGCTTCACGGCGGGCGTGGACCTGCAAAAGAAGGTACAGGAGGCCGCCGAGGGCACCCACATGGAGCGGAACGAGGCCAAGAGGGCTGAAGCGCGCACCCAGCTTGCCGAGTTCAACCAGACGCCGCGCGACATCGTCGCCAAATTGGACGAGTACGTCATCGGGCAGGAGCGTGCCAAGCGGGACGTGGCGGTCGGGCTGTATGACCATCACCGCATTCACCAGGGCGACCTGGCACACATCGAGGCTGGGACGAAGGCGGACATCGAGCTGGAAAAGGCCAACATCATGCTGGTCGGGCCATCCGGCAGCGGCAAGACGCTGCTGGCGAAGACTCTGGCTCGGTCATTGGGCGTCCCCTTCGCGTCCGCCGATGCTACAAGCCTCTCACCGACGGGCTACACGGGGAACGATGTGGAAAGCATCCTGACAGCAGCGTATATTGACGCCGGGGAGGACTTGGAGTGGGCGGGCCGGTCGGTCATTTTCATTGACGAGATTGATAAGATCGCCCGCAAGTCGCAGGCGAACCCCAGCATTACGCGTGACGTGTCCGGCGAGTCGGTCCAGCACGCCCTGCTGAAATTGGTGGAAGGCACGATGGCACAGCTCCCGCTCGGGGCCTCGGGCCGCAAGCACCCGGACGCGCCGCCGGAGTACATTGACACCAGCAAGATTTTGTTCATCGGTGGCGGGGCGTTTGAAGGCTTCCCAGAGATCGTCGCCAAGAAGATGAAGCGGCAGACCGAAAGGACGATGGGCCTGCGCGCCAATCCTTCCGCCATTTCGGGCGACCCGCAGCGGGATTATGAGATTCTGGCCGAGGCGCCCGCCGAAGTCCTGATCGAGAGCCTGATCGAGTACGGCTTCGTGCCTGAGTTCGCGGGCCGCTTCCCAATTATCGTCCCGCTGGCCCCGCTGACGAAGGAGCAGATGCGGCTGGCCCTGACGGTGCCGAAGAACTCCGTCATCAAGCAGCAAATCGAGCTGTTCCGGCGCGACGGGATCACGCTGGACATCACCGAGGCCGCCCTGGACGCCATCGTGGAGAAGGCTGTCAACATGAAGACCGGCGTCCGCGCCCTGCGCTCGCTCGTCAAGAGCATGAGCAGCCAGGCTCGCTATGATCTGGCCGGCGACCCGAGCGTCGTCGCGGTCGAGATCGGGCCGGAGACGCTGGACGACCCG
>JANLUQ010000698.1:0-13252 GCA_031363565.1 Armatimonadota bacterium
CGGCGGATAGGATGGGTGCCTTCGACGGGCCAGCGCGGGATGGGCGGCAGGCCGGAGGTATGGGTCAGCAGGTGCCGGACCTCGACGCCGCTCAGGTGGGGCAGGGGGCCAAACTCCTCTTCGAAAAACTGGTGGACGGGCTGGCGCAGGTGTAGGCGGCCCTGCTCGACAAGCTGCAAAAGGCAGGTCGCCGTCGCCACCGGCTTGGTCAGGGAAGCGAGATCGAACCGCGTCTGCGGCGTCGCCTGCCCAAAGGCTTTGAGGGCGATTGGAACGCCCCCGCGTGTCAGGGCATACACGGCATGCGTGTAGAGGGCGTCTGTGATGCCCGCCATGAGGATGGCATCGGCGCGCGCGAGGCGTTCGGGCGAGACGTTGGAGGTCATGCCCTCTTGTTCGGGACGGCTGGCGTTTTCTCCTGCCACCCAGAGCAGGATTCCATCCAGCGGGCGACTAAAGTCGCCCCTCAGGAGAACCACATAGCCCCATCACCGCCTACGGCTGGACTGCGGGGAGAAGTCAGTGTTCAACTGGGGACCGTGCGGGAAGTGGTTTCGCGGACACTGAGGACCCTAAAAGACGCGCCGGTGGTCGGCCTGCGTGGGCGGTGGGTAGATGTGCTGGACATAAAAGAGCTCAGGCGCATCGCTGGGGCCGATCAGTAGCCGCGTTTCGTCGCCCAGACCATGCCGGTCAGGCAGAGGAGGCTGAGGGCGGAGAGAAGCAGGGGGGAGTGGACGAAGGAGGACAAGACGATAAGGGTCAGTCCGGCGATGAGGGCAGGGGCGGCGGACTGCTTTTTGCCGTAGACGAGGCAGCCGGCCCCGACGGTCCCCCAGACCATCGAGGCGAGCAGGAAATTGATATCGAACATGCCCTTATTGTCGGCGGGTGTGGCGCAGTTTTGGATGGTGTCAGCCGGACGCGGCCAGGCGGTGGCGGACGAGCGCGGCGGCTTTCTCCAGACCCGTCGTGCGGGCGCGGCGGCGGAAGACATCGTAGTCGTTGGCCTCGATCTTGTCCAAGATGCGGCTGTAGAGAGTACGGGCCAGCGTAACGGGCAGACGGCCATCCGAGGGGATGTAATGCATGCCCCGGTCGGCGGACTCATAGTAGGAGCGGGCGCGAGCGATCTCGAAGCGCATCAAAGCGATGAACTCATCGTTGACGCAGCCCGCCGCCAGCATTTCGGGCGTGTAGCCGAAGCGGGCCATGTCCTCCAAAGGAAGGTAGATGCGCCCACGCGTAGCCCAGTCCTCCCCGATGTCGCGCCAGAAGTTCGTGAGCTGCATCGCCAGGCCCAGGTCGTGGGCCGGGCCGAGCGCGGCAGGGTCGCGCGCCCCGATCAGGTGGCACATCATCAGGCCGACCACCGAGGCGCTGCCGTAGGTGTAGGTCAGCAGGTCGTCAAAGGTCTCGTAGCGCGCCCGAGTCAGGTCCATTGCCATGGCGTCCAGGAAGGCCATCGGGTACTCGGGCGGCAGGGAATGGCGGCGGGCCATATCGGCGAAGGCGTGCAGGACGGGCAGGTCGGAGCCGCCGGTCTTCAGGGCGTCCAGGGTGGCCTCGCGGTAGTTTTCTAAGGACGCGGCGGGGTCGGAGCCGGGCGGCGGGTTGTCTACGATCTCGTCGGGGTAGCGAACGAAGCCGTATAGGGCGTGGACGCTGCGGCGGATATGCGGCGGGAAGAACAGCGTGCTAAAATAATAGGTCTTCCCGTGATGGGCGTTGAGGCGTTTCGCGTGGGCGTAGGCAACGTCGAGTTCGGAGAGGGCCATGACGAGTAATCAGCTTTCTAATAGTCCTATCCCGGCGGGCGAGCCCGCCACCCTTCCCACGGAGGGAAGGGGTCGGGAGAGGCCCCCGAGGGGTTAGGGGAGGCCCCCGAGGGGTTGGGAGAAGCCCGCGAGGGGTTAGGAGAAGCCCGCGAGGGGTTAGGAGAAGTCCTCCAGGATGCGTTCGGTGACGAGTTTGGCGCCCAGGCAGACGAGGGGGACGCCGGTTCCGGGGACGGTGCTTGCCCCGACGAAGTACAGATTGTCTACAGTAGGCGCCTTGTTGGATGGGCGGAACCAACCGACCTGCAAGATGCCATGGGACAGGCCGAAAGCCGCCCCGTATTTGAGGTTGTACTGGTCGCGCCACTCGTGCGGAGTGACGACCTGCTCGACGACGACATGCTTGCGGAGATCGGTCAGGCCGCGTGATTCCAGCTTGTCGTAGACTTTGTCTTTGAAGCGGGCGATTTGGTCGTCATCCCAGCGCATCTGATCGGTCAGATGCGGGATAGGGACCAAGACGAACAGATTGTCGCCGCCAGGAGGGGCAACGGTCGGGTCGGTGCGGCCCGGCGCGTTGACGTAGAAAGAGGGGTCGCGCGGCGGGACCTTGGCGTCGAAGATCTCCTCGAAGTTGCGCTTGTAGTCGGACGACAGAAAGAAGTTGTGATGCTTCAGTTCGGGATAGACCCGGTCCGTGCCGAGGTAGAGCATGAAGGCTGAGGATGTGAACGGCGTCTTCTTCCAGTTCGTTTCGGCAAATTTCGCGGGCCGCTCACTCAGCAGGTCGGTGTAGGTATAGGGCAAGTCTACATTCGAGATGATAAGGTCAGCGGTGAGAACGTCGCCGTCCACGCAGACGCCGCGCGCCTTGCCGTCTTTGACCATGATCTGCGAGACGTTCTGGTTTGTTTCGACAACAACGCCCAGTTTTTTCGCCACGGCGGCCATCGCCAGGGGCAGGGCATAAATACCGCCCTCGGGGTAGTACAGTCCGTCCTCGGCAAGCTCGGTATAAGGCAGGAGCGTGTAGACGGCAGGGGCCTCAAAGGGGGAGATGCCGAGGTACATGGACTGCATAGAAAACGCCTGGCGCAGATTGTCACTCTTGAAAAACTGCGAGACGTGCGTATAGAGCTTGCCCAGGGCATTGAGCTGGCCGAGCAGTTTCAGGTTGGGAGCGCTGAAGAAGTCCGTAGCCTTGTTGAAGTTCTTCTCGACGAACTTCTCGCGCCCGATGCGGTACTTCTTGCCGGCATCTTCCAGAAACCGGTAGTAGCCGGGTGTCACGCCCGGCTCGATGCGCTCCAGCTCGGCAATCATCTTGGGCAAATCACTGGACATCTCCATGCTCTTGCCGTCGCCGAAGTGGACGGCATAGTTCGGTTCCATCTTGATCAAGCGAACCCAGGAGTTGAAGTCCTCGCCGCAGGCAGCGAACAGGTCGCGGTAGACATCGGTCATCAGGAGCAGGGAGGGTCCGGTATCGAACCGAAATCCATCCACTTCGCGGATGTTGGCCCTCCCACCGACAGTGGCGTTCTTTTCCAGGATGGTGACCTGAAAGCGGCCCGTGGCTTGGAGGCGCATGGCGGTCGCCATGCCGCCGATGCCCGCGCCGATGATGATGACTCGCTTGATGCGCTTTTCCGACTCGGTGTGCTGCGGCGTTAAATGTTCCGTTGCGTGTGTGACCATGAAGGTTTCCGTTCTAAGACAAGGTCATTATACCCAGATCGTGCCCTCAGTGAAAGTAGTCCGATGCATTTGGACCTAACCTCGGTGCACCCGACCGACCCTTCCTGTGAGGGAAGGGTGGAGAGGAGGGCGTAGAGGAATTAATAGTCTTCATGCCGTAAGTACATGGACGAAATCAGGTTATATTTACTACGAGGGCAAAATCCCGACTTTTGAGAGAAACTTGCTCAACAGGCGGAACTTCCTAAATATAACCTATTTCAGCCCCACTACTTATCTGTTTCATCTGTATCTGCAAACTCCGAGCAGGATGCGCGTACCGCAATCCAAGCGGCCTACACGAATATGGATAAAGCGCTTGCCCATCATGATATTCCTGCTTACGGGAGATTGTTTCGCTATTTGGCATGAAAGCGGGCGCACCCAAGTCCATTAAAAGTGTAGACAAGATGCAAAGTTTTTGGGTGAAAGTGAGTGGGCACTGGCTAAAGAAGCGAGAGCGGGCGCTTGCGGACGCCCTCCGGGCGGGGGAATGAGAAGGAACGGTAAGACTGAGAGAAATGAGATGAACAATGACAACCCGTGGGTGGAGATGGTGGAGGGTGTGCGGCGGCGCACGACGGTAAGTGGGGCTGCGATGTCGCAGATGGTGGTGATGCTGGAGGCGGGGCGGCACCTGCCGGAGCACCGGCACGCGCAGGAGCAGATCGTGCATGTGGTCCGGGGGCGGCTGCGTGTCAATGTCGGCGGGGTGCCGCAGGAGGTCGGGGCAGGGGAGTCTTTATACCTGGCCGGGGACGTGCTGCATTCGGTGGATGTGCTGGCGGAGGCGCTGGTGGTAGACACGTTCAGCCCGCCGCGCGAGGACCTGCTGGCGCAGGATGCGGCGGCGCGGGGATAGCGGGAGTGCAGGTGGGAGAAGAGGGCGGGGCCAAAGCCCCGCCCTTTTTGTCGTCTCAGGCGGCGAGTTGGCGGACGACGGTCTGGTAATCAAACTCGGCCTGGAAGAGCGCGCGATCTCCCCAGCCGTAGCCGACGCGGAGGTTATCGCCGACGCGGTAGAGAGAGATGGGGAAAGCGACCCGCTTGGTGTCGAACAGCTCGCCCGCGCCCTGATAGCAGCGGGGGACATCGTCGGGGGTGAGAGCGCGCAGGCAGGACTTGACGTGCGGGGCGCCGGTGTCATTGAAATCCAGCCAGACCACCCAGCCCTCATACTGCTCCTCGATGTCCGGGTAGACCGGGTCGTGCGTCTCGGGGTGGTCGGGATTGTTGCGCTCCAGCACGACATGGATCAGGCCGATGTGGCCGCCGAGTTCGGGGCAGGGGATGAAGTTGCTGCCCAAGCCGACTCGGTTGACCCGTTCCCACACGCTGGGGCCGATGGCGGGTGGCAGACCGTCCACGAACCCGCGCAGGCCGTAGCCGCGCAGGCCGCTGGGGTCGGCGCTCTCGAAGTACGGCAGCAGCTTCGTCTCGCTCATCGAGCGCGCCCCGATCAAGACCTTGTCTTTGAATGGGGATGGCAGGCGGACGGAGTTCTTATAGGACTCGACGTGCAGCTCCTCCACGGCATTGCCCACGATTCCCTTTACCCAGATGTCTTCGCCGAGTTCTGTCAGGAACAGGTCCTCCTCGGTGTTGGTCTTGCCCGACACGAACTCGACGCCTCCGAATAGGTGCTGAAGCTCGAGCTGAGCGGGCCGCTCCTGTGGGTCCAGGTAGCCGCCGTAAACGCCAACATCGTGGATAAACAGGCCATCGGGCAGGACCACCTTGCCTCGGTAGCCCTGACCAGTCACGAAAAAGCCGGGGCGACCATCGGGTAGGGTCGCAGGCGACTGGCGGACATCTTCCATGATGACGCCTTCAGGGTTCGCGTCATACCAAAGCTGGCCGGCGCGCGGCGGGCACTGCGGAGGGGAGGTGCGCGGGCCACGGATGCGTGTAAAGGGGAATTTCCGGGCCATGTCGTAGACGTTGTGCATCCCGTGCATCGCCTCTTCGGGCAGGTAGAAGAGGATATTAGTCGAGTACAACTCGCGCGTGAAGGGATCCTTGATGCGCGACAGCCGGACGGTCACACCGTAGATGACCTCACCGGTTCCGGCGTCGGCCCAGGACTGGATGGGGCCATTGAAGGCCGCTTCCCAGGACTTGCCGGCCTTGCGCGCCTCGACGCCAAACTCATGAACGGTGTGAGGAAGGACACGGAGGTTAATCAAAGAGGGAATTGATGAGTGATGCTGGAGCGAATCCATAGCGGCAGAGTCGTACATACAGCGAACCTTTTTCCTGCGAAGCGCAGGTTCTATTTCTTGCTTGGTGATGTTATCGGGTGTTGCCTCGAAATTTAGGAGGGTGGCAGCCCCCATTGCACCACCTGTGCTGTCGAGTTCTGTAACGGGCCGAACAAGTCGGGGTGAATGAGGGCGGCCAGTATCTCCAAGCTGTCCACAAGCCGGGGGCCGGGCCGGCTGAAATAATCGGAGCCGTTGACGACATAGACCCGGCCGCTCCGAACGGCGGGCAGGTCGGCATAGCCGGGGAGCGCCTCCAGGGTCGGCATGTCTTGGGCCGAGCGTTCGATGCCGAATCCGCATTGGGCGACGACGAGGACTTGGGGGGCGAAGGCTTGGATCGAGGCCCACGAGACTTGGGTGGACGGCTCGTGCATTCGCCCGATACAGTCCACGCCGCCGGCGATCTCGACAAGTTCGGGGTCCCAATGGCCGCCACAGAAGAGGGGATCAATCCATTCCAGCAGGACGGTACGGGGGCGGGTTTGGGCCGATGCAGCCCGGTGGCGAACGGCTGCGATGCGCGCGCGCAGGTTGGTCAGAACTGAAGCGGCTTCCGCTTCCCGTCCGGTGGCGAGACCGACGAGGCGGACCGTATCCAGCACAGCGTCCAGCGAAGTCGGCTCCAGGTTAAGCACGCGCGGGCCGGGCGCGGGCAGAGAACGGACCGCGCCGAGCACATCGTTGTAGGAGACGGCGCAGACATCGCAAAGCTGCTGGGTAAGGATGAGGTCCGGCTGGATGTCGGCCAGTAGGTCGCGGTCAATCGTATAAAGGGAGTGCGACTGCTCGAGCTGGCCCCGGACAGCCGCATCAATCGCGCCGCTGCCCAGGCCATGCGGCAGGACACTCCGCGTGATGACCGGCTTATGGGCCATTTCAGGCGGGTAATCGCACTCGTGCGTGACGGCGGCGAGCTGGTCGCCGAGGCCGAGCGCGCAGACGATCTCGGTCGCGCTGGGCAGCAGTGAGATGATTTTCATATGTACCTATTTTTGCCCTCTTCGATTGTGTTTAAACGCTTCCCGCTCTTGTATCACAAAAAAAGCAATAGCCAAATTATGGCCTACGCGCCTTCGCCTCTATCGGAGACATTGGCCTCCTCGAACGTCGCCACATCGCGGAGGACGGCGACGGCGAGGCGCACCAGGGGCAGGGCGAAGGCCGCGCCGCTGGACTCGCCCAGCCGCAGGCCAAGGTCGAGCAGGGGGGGCAAGCCCAGGGACTCCAGCAGGATGGCATGACCCGGCTCGGGCGAACGGTGAGCGGCGATGAAGTAAGGGCGAACGGCGGGGTCAAGCCGGAGCAAGTCGCCGATGAAGCTGCTGCCACCCGCCGTCATCAGGGGCTTGTTCCAGACCACGACGAAGACGCGCGGGCGTGGCCTCATCCGCACGGCCCGGCGCACGACGGCCTGGGCGGCACGCATCCGGGCCAGGGTGTCCGCTGTCGCCTTTGGGGACCCGGCAAGTGCACCAAGGTCGGTGATATCCTGCTCGACCTGGGCATAGGTCGCCGCCGCTGTGACATAGACCGGCGCCCGCCAATGCGCCGCCAGGGCGTCCGCCCGCGCCGGGGGCAAACCCTGCTCGGCCAGGATGATGAGGTCGGGGCGCAGGTTTTGGATCTTCTCGGCGCTGGGCGTGATCGGCCCGCCGACGTGCGGCAGGGTCCGCGCAGCGGGCGGGAAGTCACAGTAGATCGTGTCGCCTGCGATTTTATCGCCCGCGCCGACGGCGAACAGGATCTCGGTTACGCTGGGGGCGAGCGAGAGGATGTGCTTGGGCGGGTGGGCCAAGAAGACGCGCCGCCCCAGGTCATCGGTGACGGTCTGCGATGCGTGTGCCGGGAGCGGCGTCTGGGCGAGGCAAAGAAGGGCGAGGAAAGCGAAAAAAGGGCGCATTGTCTCCTCCGCACGTCCGTCAGGCCCCGGCGGCTGGGGCTGCCGGGGCCTGACATTCCAGTGGGCGATTCTAGACCGGTTTGCGTCGGCGGGCGGCTAAGAAGCCGCCTGCCCCGAGAACCAGCAATAGCCCCAGTGAAGCCGTCGTGGAGGCTTCGGGCACGGGAGCAGAGGCAGTCGGGGTGACAGGGAGTGGATCGGCGTTGTTCACATCCCAACTCCAGCCGTCCCAAGAGCCGTTGGACAGGGTACGGCCTTTGATGCCGGTGGTGGAGTAGCTCCAGTTTCGTCCGTCGTTCCCAAGATAGTAAGACCAGTAGGCGTTGTTATCAAAACCAGCCTCCGAGTGGCCATTGAAGCTGAAGCCGTCAACGGTCCCCCCGTTGTAAAGGTAGGTGACGCCAAGGCCGGTCCCACTGGAGACAGCGGCGATCAGGTCCGCTCCTGTCCTACTGCCATCATAAAGATAGCCGAAGGCGTAGTTATGGTCAACCGTGCCATCCTGGAAATCAACGACCAAAAACGATTCGTTGCTGCCACTGCCGACGGTCTGAGTGATCTGTGGCCTAAAGGACTGGGCATGAGCGGTGCCGGACAGGATTGCCGGCAGGATGCCTAGAACTGCTAGGGAGATGTGTTTCATAGTATTATTTTCCGGCAGAGCCACTTGTCTTGCGGCGGCGGCGGGTGGCGATGAAGACTAGGCCGACGCCGAGAAGCCAGCCTGAGCCCAGCTCCGGTACAGGAGCCGCCGCATTCCCGACCCGCGAAACGGCATCCACGGTGCCGGTTCCGGTGAAGCGGATGTACTGGATGCCGGTTGTGGCGAACGGTGTATTAGCCAGTGAAAAGGCGGTGCCGCCTGCGGAGCCGTTGTACAGGTCATTGGCGGCATGGGCTGCGGTCTGACCTGCGAAGTCGGCGGCGGTGAGCGAAGGGTCTACGGGCTTGGAAAAGTCCTGAAGGTGACTGTCATCCCAGCCGCTCGGGTTTTGGGCTGAGATGCCGACCCACTTGTAGGGGTTTTCGGGAAAGAGAGCACTGTCGGTGGGTGCGAGGATAGTAAAATTGAACCCGTCGGCACTGACGCTAACGGTCGGCAGGGGGCTGAAGGTGCTGCCGTCTGCGAGGCGGTATTGTGCCATGTCCGTGGTGGGGGTCACAGAAGAATCCCCATTAATTCCCTGCCCGGCAAATCCCTGGTTCCCGAAGACGATGAGGTCTTCGCCGAACCAGTGGCTGTCGCTATGGACGATAGGCGCGTCAAACTTGACGGTCAGAACGCCCAGGCCGGTGCTGCCGAGCGAGACCAGCAAGTTGTTCCCATTCGGGTCCGTGTTGTAGGCCGTGTAGACGAGGGAGCGGTGATAGGTGCCGGGCGGGCTGTCATAGATGCCGTTGACGAGCGTGGTCGGCTGCCCAAGGGCTGCACTCGGGTCGCTATACAGTGAGTTGGTGCTAAGATGGCTACCGGTGGCGCTGGTGGCGAATTCCTGGCTGTGGGCGGCCGTGGAGACGCCGAGCAGCAAGGTCAGGCACAGCAGCCCGAAGGCTGGTCTGGAAGAGGGGGAAGTCATCATGTTCTCCTTAGATCGAGTGTGTAAATCTTTTTAGTAGGTGAAGGCGCGGGCCGGCCGCATGTCCGGCCCATAGGCTGAGTCGTCGGCGGACAAGCCGCCGAACTCCGGGTAGCGTTTTTTGTAGGGGAAGTTGTCGCGGGTGACTTTGACATGACCATCCGCGTAGGCGACGTTTGCCCTTTCCTGGTGGCGGAAGTCCACCAGCCCTGCAGAATAAAAGACCATGTCGCTCGGAGCGCGCAGGAAGTTCTCCGGCAGCGACTTGGTCGTTCCATAGCCGCCGTCGGCGAAAACGGCGGTTTCCCCAGGCCTGACGATCTGAGCTAGGGAACAGGAAGGCAGGTCGCCGTCAACCGTCGCGAGGTCGCCGCCGATATAAGTGGCGTTGTAAGCGTAGCCATTGTAAGGCCGCCCAGTCCCGCCGGCGTTCACGTAATCTGGGCATCCGTGGATCTGTCCGGCCCTGGTGTAGACGCCCAGCATCCCGACGTTCCAGCGGCCTGTCGTCCGGTCAAGCCGGAAGTCCCAAGCGTCGTCGGCGTCGCCAATGTTGTTGTGCTTGTTGTAGGAGGGGCAGGCCCGCTCATCATACTCCTGGGCGTAGAGGAGCCAGGCAAGTCCGAGCTGCTTGAGATTGCTGGCACACACAGTCCGCCGGGCATTCTCACGGACACCTTGAAAGACAGGGAAGAGGGTCGCCGCGAGGACCGCAATCACTGCGATGACGACGAGCAGCTCAATCAGCGTGAAGGCTTGGAAGGAAGCCCTGCGAGGGGCATGATTGGAGACAAGGCAACGCTTAGGAGGGGACGTGCCGGAGACGTGGCGAGACATGGATGTTTCTTTCCGCCTGTCGCGCGCAGGCAGAGAAAGCCGGAAGACTGCTGTCTTCCGGGCACCTTCGGCTGGCATTCTGGCTGAGAGGCAGCGTCCCGAGGGACGGAGCCGCATCACAGTTGCGGGACAGCGCCGGAATAGCCACACCGATTAGGGGCAGCGCACCGATCTTTCCCATTTAAGCGCGCGTTGACCGCGACGCACCGAGGGTTGGGGCACGATTTAGTTTTGTGGGGTGAGTATAGCAGGGTGGGGCAGGGGAAGTCAAGGGGGGGCGCACGAGGGACGATGCAGCGAGCGAGAAAGAGGAAGGGCAGGGAAACCCTGCCCCTACGCGCTGTTAGGACTGCGCCGCCGCCTCGCCTGCGACCCATCCGGTGCTCCAGGCTGCCTGCAAGTTGTAGCCGCCGACCGGGCCGGCGATGTCCAGGACTTCGCCGCACAGGAATAGGCCGTTGATGCGGCGTGAGCGCATCGTGGCGGCCTCTACTTCATCCAGCGCGACGCCGCCGGCGACGACCTCGCCGCGCTCCAGGGGGACGTGGCGGACAGTCCCCAGGGGCCAGGCCTTTAATGTCGAGACCAGCCTGTTCAGCGCTTTCGCCGTCAGGTAGGCCCCGCGCGTCTCGGCGGGCACGTCGGCGGCGGCCAGCAGCGGCTCCAGGAGGCGGGCGGGGACGAAGGGGGCGGCCAGAGCACCGACCGTCTTGCGCGGGTTGTCCCGCGCCTGCCGCCGCAACTCGGCCGACAATTCTTCCCAGGTCAGGCTGGGCGCAAGGTCCGCCTCTATAGCGCTGACGGCCTCGCGCTCGGCCACTTCGCGTGAGACGCCCAAAGCGGTCGGGCCGGAGACGCCTTTGTGAGTGAAGAGAAGGTCGCCCTGCCAGTGCATGAACTCCTTGCCACCCCCCTGCGCCCGCGCCCGGAGCACGGTGTCGCGCAGGGCCACGCCCGACCACTGTGGGGCGGCCTCAGCGAGATACAGTGGGGCTAGGGCGGCTCGCAGCGGCACAAGCGAGTGTCCTAGCGCCGTCAGCCAGGGCCAGCCATCGCCGGTCGTGCCGGTGGCGGGGTAGGACGAGCCGCCAGTGGAGACGACCACATGCGAGGCCGGCAGCGTCTCAGTCCCGACCTGCACCGCCCGCATCCGGCCCGCTTGGGCCACCAGGCCAGTCACTGCCGCCCCGTAGCGGATGGTGACACCAGCCTCCTCGACATGGCGCGTCAGCAGGGCGACAATATCCTTGGCGTTGGCCGGCTCGACGGGGAAGATGCGCCCATCGGGCCGGACATAGGTTTCCATCCCCCGGTCGTGCAGGATTTGTAGGAAGTCCTGGTTAGTGAACCGATAGAAGGAGGGCTTCAGGAAGCGCGCCTCATTGGGCCTGAACTTAGCCCGCACGTCCTCCATCGGCCCGTCGTGGGTGAGGTTGCACTTGCCGCCGCCGGAGATAAGGATTTTCATCCCCAGCCGGTCGTTCTTCTCCAGCAGCGTGACCTTGGCCCCGCACTCGGCGGCCCGTCGGGCGGCTAGTATTCCCGCCGCGCCGCCGCCGATGACGATTACTTCATTAGGCATGGTCGGCCTGCCGCGCTAAACGGTCATCAAAACCATCCCAAAGATGGCTGTCCGTATGAATGTCAGAAGCCCTGATCATAGCTTTTTCCTTGCCATTACCGTTTGAAATCTGCGAGTCCTCATAGTGAAGCGATTGCACAGGCACCGTAACTTTAACTGCCTCATAGTAGGCACTGCCGTAAGCATCCCTCTTCCAGAGTTTCCCTCCCTGACTGTCCACCTGATCTTCCGAGTTATAGAGATCGGCCGGTTTGTTTTTCAGACCTTGCTCGGTCGTGAAAGTTGTATATGCCTGCACATAGATTCTACCGCTGTGCTTGATTATGCCCCACTGCACACCCTGGTTGTCTTTGTGGACTTGAACTTGGGCCGGTTTCTCCCCGCCAATTATCTGTTCCAGGCCATGCGTATTCACATAGACTAGACGCCCTTCTTTCACATCGGCTAACAAGTTGATCGAGGGTGAGGCAGCCGGGGTAATCGGAGCAGTTTGACTATGAGGGCGAAACACTATTCCCGCAGCGCCGATAGTGACGAGAGCTGCCGCTAGAGCAAGCCAAGACCGACGTTTTTTCCTACTGCTACTGCTTCGCTGTTTACGCCGCGCCTCGACAGCCTTCAGTATCTCCTCCGGCGTCGCGTCCAGTGAAAGCTCCTCCACGGCGTCGCCAATGGAGATCGTCTCCGCCATACCTTCCTTGTTGGCTTGCAGGACAGCGACTGCCGCCGCGAGTTCTTCCGGCGTGACACGGACTTGTGCGGCGGGCGGCGACAGTAGTTCCGGGCCGTCTTCGTGTTTCAGCATAATAGTCGGATATCTCTGTCTGTGCCGCCCGCGTTTCGAGCGCCGATAACGGTCGCTTCCAGTGTCATGGCTGCCATTTCTCGTAAGCGTGTTTGTCAAGGCGTAAGTGGGCATAGTAGAACACTTCGGGCGTTGTCACCGGCCAGTGCTGATAGGAAACCCCATCGGCGAATATTTCCGGAGTCAAACGGATAGTGATCTGCGCTGGGTGCGCGCCCATCCCCGGTGCGGCAGGGGTGTTGTAGACCGCGATGCGTTCCGCCTGCTTGGCTGCGGCGCTTGAGAACGAGGCGGAGGTCCATCCACGCAGGTAAAGCTCCCCATGATACTTGACAACCGGCCACGTCATGTTGGGAGGCTCCTGCACGACCAGTCGCGGCTCAAAACGGTACTGCCGGCTCATGGCGGCGTATTGTGCGGCATAGGAGGAACAATATGTGGTGCGGCCTTCCGGCGTCTCCGCAAGCGTGCGGATGACGGGCGAAGGGCCGGAACGGTCCAGCAGGAGCAGCTTCGCCCCGAGAGAAGCGGTCGTCTCTCCGAAGAATTGGCTATTCATACCGTCGCGGTCATTGGGCGTTTGAAGCCAGGCCCCGGCTAGCGCGAAGAACAGTCCGCACACTGCGAGCGCACTGGCGGTTCGAACGCCGCGTCCAGTCAGTCGCCAGGCCCTCTGCCTTTTGGACCGGACGCGCTGCGCTTGAACCTCCGCCAACAGGTCGGCCTCCGCGATGTCGAGTCCCATTTCGCTCAGGATTTGACCGAGAGGCTG
>JANLUQ010000700.1:0-2843 GCA_031363565.1 Armatimonadota bacterium
GTCATTTCCAACGTCCTTGTCTCGCCGGACATCCCTGTCTCGCCGGACATCCCTGTCTTCTGGTTCGGCGTCATTTCCTCAAACGCGCCGTCCATTCCCTGGCCTGCTCTTCCTTGATCTGCCCCTCCGTGGCTTGCCTCATGACGCCCGCCGCTCGCCGCCATTCCAGCCTGGGCGCCCGCCTCCATGCGCTGCACCGTGACGCTGATCTTGTCCAGGTGTAGCCCCGCCTCGCGGAGCGCCTGGCGCAGATCGCCGGACTGGTTTTCCAGAGCCGCCTTGACCTGCGAGTTCTGGGCGACGATGTGGGCCGTGACGGTCTGGGCCGCCCCGGCAGTCGGGCCGGGCGCGACCGTGACCGAAACCTGGAGCTGCCCCCACTCCTTGGGGTGAAGCTGCAAGGTCATCTGCTCCGACGTGCCAGCCTTAGCAGGCAGGGGAAGTGCCCCCACCCCATCCGCTGCCTGCCGGATTACCTCGGCCCGGTCCGCCGCCGAGAGCGGCTTCGCTTCCGTGCGCGCTGCCTCGGCCTGTGCTGGGACGGGGATCGAAAGGGCGGGGAGCGCATCGTGGCCGGCATTTTCCACGCGCCGCTCGGAGCGTCTGCCGATCACCTGAAGGCCAAGATCCGCCGGCAAGGTCTTGGCCGAAGCCGACTGGCTCCTGGTAATAGTATCGGCAGACACCACCGCCGACTTGAGGCCCGTTTTCGAGGTCCGCCCCACCATCAACATCTCGCCGTCCGTGGCTGTTTTGCCGTCCGTGGCTGTTTTGCCGTCCGTGGCTGTTTTGCCGTCCGTGGCTGCTTTGCCGTCCGTGGCTGCTTTGCCGTCCGTGGCTGTTTTGCCGTCCATAGCAGTTGGGCCATCCATGGCACTCTTACCATCCGTAGCGGTCAGGCCATCCGTGACAGTCAGTTCTTTCGCCATCGTGACGCCGCGTGTCACCACTTTCAGAGGCAGGGCAGGCGGCGCCTGGACAGCGGCCACCGACATAACCTGCGGCAGCATCGGCAGCATCGGCAGCATCGGCAGCATCGGCGGCATTGCCAAGGTGCCCACGGCGACCGGAGCGCCTTGCAGGGGCGGCAGAGGACTTGCCAAAGTGGGCTGGGACGGAGCCGCAAGCGGCACGACCGGCGGTGTGAGCGACGCAATTTGAAGAATGGGAAACAGGGCGACAGCGCCGGATACTGCGATCCGGGTGTCCTGAAGAGGCAACTCACCGCCGATTTCGCTCGCCTTCTTTGAGGGCGAGGTAGGAACCAGGCTGGTGTCCATTGTCTTTTCTGTCGTCTTCTGTTCGGTTGTTTTTTGTCCCACCGTCATGCCCGCAGTCGGCGGGAGCAGCGGCGTCATCTGGAATGGTCTCATCTGGAGCGGCGTCAGCAGCGGTGGCGGTATTAGCGGCGCTGTGCCTGGTTTCTTCTCCTGCACCTTATCCTTGGCGGGTACAAGGCCCGGCGGAGACAGACTGTTCGGCTTCAGAGCCACTTTCGGCGAGGAAGGAGCCGCAACGCCCATCGCGGGCGGCGGTCCATCACTGTGCGCCAGCAGGGACGCGAACAGGGCGGCGAGCGGATCACTGCCCGGCGGTCCGGCGGGGGTCAGCCCGGAAGCGCGTCCCGGAGGCATCCCTGCGGCCAAGGTCATCGGCCCGGTCCTGATGTCTGGGGGCATCCTGACCTCCTTTATGGGTTGTTACTGGAAGTATCGGCAGGGGAAGGGGGGAACAAGAGGGCAAAAAATAGCCCGCCGTGCGAGGCACGGCGGGTGGGTCTTGTCGGTATGCTTGTCGGTATGGGGGAGGGCCGCTAGACTTTCGCCTTTTCCTCCATGGACACCCCGGCACCGGCAGCAGATGCGCCGTTCTTGCCGCCGCCGGTCGCCTTGAGGTAGTCGTCGTTGAAGCGCTTGATGCCGATATCGGTCAGGGGATGCTTGAACAGCATCTCCATCGTCTTGAACGGGATAGTCGCGATATGCGCGCCGGCTTTGATGCTCTCGGTCACCTGGAGCGGGCTGCGGATGGAGGCCACAAGGATCTCGGGGTCCTTGGGGAACTCATAGGTCTCGACCATATTCACTGCCTCGACGATGCTGAGGGGCGCTTCCAGACTGCCCATGTCGTCAATACGCCCGACGAAGAACGAGATGAACGAACCGCCGGCTTTGCAGGCGATGAGGGCCTGCGGGAGCGAGAAGATGAGCGTGACATTGAAGTTGATCCCCTTGGGCGACAGCTCCTTGACCACTTCCATCGAGTTCGCGTTCATAGGCACCTTGACATAGATGTTGGGCGCCCACGAGGCAATATCCTGGGCCTCCTTCATCAGCTTGTCAATGTCGGTTTCGACGCACTCGGCGGAGACGGGGATGTCGCCGACGATGTCCAGGATCTCCATGACCCGGGTCTTGTGCGGGATGCCTTCTTTGGCGATGAGGGAGGGGTTAGTCGTCACCCCGTCCAGGATTCCCCACTTCTTTGCCTGCTTGATCTCGTCTACATTGGCCGTGTCAATAAAAAACTTCATGGTCGGTGTGCCTCCTCAGCAACAATGGGCCGCTCATTCTAATGCTTGTCGTCCTGCCCTTTTAGTATATACCCGCCCACGCGCGGATTGGTTCATCAGGCCGCTGCGCCGTTGCAGCACTCCCGCAGATCGGCCAGAAGCCGCTCGCCCTGCTCCGGGTCGAAGCCATCCTGTGCACGTATCCGCTGGTCCACACTCCTAGTGACAATCCCAATAGTTCGATCACAGGAATCGGGCGACTGAAGTCGCGGCAACAAAGGCACGAAACCTGCCTCCGCAGGTTCGGAGTCTGAGCCGCCGAAGGGTGACT
>JANLUQ010000717.1:0-2731 GCA_031363565.1 Armatimonadota bacterium
CGTTGCCATCGGCATCCACTTCCAGGATGCGGTTGTTGTCGGCGATCAAGGTAAGCTGCTGGGTGAAGGCGGCGATGCCCAACGCGCCGTTCACCACCATCGCGCCGCCGCCCGCGCTGGGGGCAGCGCTGACTGTCCCGACATTCAGGAATGTCCCACTCGCTGCTGTCCCAAGCGGCGACTTCCGCACGGTGAGGGCGGCCAATTTCCCGACCCCGACGGTGGGCGCGGCGGGCAGCTTATAAAGGATGTTGTACGGCGTCGCGTTACTCCCGCTGTCACAGAGGAGGAGCGTGCTGCCGACCTTGCTCAGACCGGAGACCTGCCCGTTGACCGCGAACGTCGCATACCAGTTCAGGTTCGTGTGGAAATACATCCATGCCGCTGTCCCGCCGCTCGGCCCGCTGGGAATAGCGGTGAAGGGCTGCGGCTCACAGAGGTTTCCAGCGATCTGCCGGCTCCCTCCACTGCCGCGCCCGAAGTTGAAGACGCTCGCCAGGTTTCCCGCTGTCGTGATCTGGCCGTAGCGCCCCGCCCCGCGTCTGGGACTGGGAATGGCTACGAGCGGGTTCTGCTGGTTCCCGACCGACTCGTCAATCTGGTAGTAGCGCGACTGAACCGCGTCGAAGCCGATTGCAGCGTTACCTAACGGAGACGCCGTGACCTCTTTGTCGGCGCTGAAGGACAGCACGGCGGCTGGGCCGGTCAGCCCGTTCTGCGCGGCGACGTAGACATTGCCCTGGCCATCCACGACCGGCGCTCCAACGAAGTGGTAGTCCAGGAGGCTTCGGCTGGAGCCATCGGCCGGGTTGGTGCTCGTGTTGGCGTAGTTCACGTTGTCCGCATCAAATGCATTACCGGGCGTACTCCAATTCGTCCCGCTACTGACGGTTGGGTCTATTGTACTGGCGTCCCCTGTCTTCGGGAGGCGGAAGCGGAACTTGATCCGAACATTCCGCTGCTGGATGTCATCGTGGACGCCGAACAGGTAGCTGTCCCCACCAGCATTGACGACATAGTAGTAGTCGCCCTTCCGGTCAATCGCCGGGGCAGAAAGGGTCGCGCCACCGCCTGCGGTGTTCGCGATGCTTAGGGCCTTGATCTCGTGCAGCGTCAGCGTCGTGCCGTTGCTCGGGCCGTTGTTGTTCTGCCCGGTGCTCTTGGCGAAGTCAGCGTCCCAATCCCCGAAGAAGTCGTCGGGATTCGCAGGCGGAATGGTGGTTGCGAACACCGGGTCTTGACCACCGCTGACAAAGAAGGGCGGATTCACAACGCCATTCTGGTTATTACCGTTGCTGTCAAACGCCCGTCCAGCGGGGCCGGAAGCCGGGTCCACGAACAGGTTGAACAGACTGTACCGAGCGCCCCGGTTGACATTGTAGCCCGCGAACTGACCGTTCGGAGAGAAGGGGGTCAGAGGGTCGTTGCGCGCGCCGAGCAGGACCGTGTTCATGTTCTCACTGGTCGGCACGAGGGCGACGATGGTGTTGGTAACCGTTCCGCCCGACAGTATTCCGACAGCCGGCGAGGCTGTGATGTACTCGCCCAGGACAGTCGTCGGATCTACGGGGATGGTGACACCGCCGCCCGCACTTCCAAGCCCATTCATACTATAGACGAGCAACGTTCCATCGGGCTGACCGGCGTAGACGCGGCCGTCGTAGTAGGTCGGCGCGGGGATGGGTGCCGTGAAAGCCCCGGTGTTACCCCCTGGCGCGCCCAGTGTCGCAGGGGAATAGGGGGCGCCCGTCGCGGAGATGTAGATGTGGACGACGCCGGTTTTGTCTTCCACCAAGACCAGGGTCTGACCGCCGTAGTTTGCCACGGTCGGGGCGGATGCCAGGCTGGAGATGACCCCTGTATTCCACAGCTCGCCGTAGGATACGGGCGGTGCGGTGCCCAGGTCTGCGGACCCCTTGCCGGTCAGATCCTGATCGGGGTAGGCATCGAAGGCATGGAGAGTGCCGGTCGAGTCGGTCACGAAAACGAAGTTGCCCCACACGGCGGCACCAGGAGGGGCCGCGCCCGTCAATGTCTTTCCGCTGGCCGGGTCGGGATAGGCCCAGGCGGGGGCGAAAGAAGCCGCGCTCGGCCCAGCCGCATTCTGGTGGCTGGTCTTATTCTCCGCCGGATGCGTGTCCGCCCAGGAGATCGTGTTCGACAGGAATTTGAGGTCTCCCAAAGGCGCGGCGGCAGGATCATTAGGAGCAGCCGGCGTGCTGAAGAACGCGGCCTGCGTCCGAGATACGCTGACACCGACATCGAGGGCACTGACGATGATCTGGCCCGCCCCAAACTGGGCGGCGGAAACAGCGGGATTAGTCGGCGTCGCCAACGCGGCTCCGGTCGTGGCAGTCCGGTAGAGCGCCGCCCCAAAGAGGTTGGCATAATCGCTGTTAACTACACCGCTATTTGGAATGGTTCCAATATCTACAATCGTTCCATAAACGCCGCCGGCATTCGCTGTCCCCAGCAGAAACGGATAATGGGGGTCCACCGACCACAGAGGATAGGGCTGGGAGACGATCGGATGCTGCGTGAGTAAGGACGCTGGCTGGAAAACCAGCGTTACATTCGCATCGTTGGCCGTCGCCCAGGTTGCGCCCCCAAACAGGGGAAGGACGTTTGGAGGATTTGGCGGACTAGGAAAAGTTGCAGGGCCGCCGTACTCGACGATAAGCTGACCGCCGCCGTCCACGAATCGGCGCAGCTTCTCGTTGTCGGCGGGGAG
>JANLUQ010000033.1:0-2163 GCA_031363565.1 Armatimonadota bacterium
CTGGACGAAAGACAGGCCTCGTATCTTTCCGGCATATCTTTAGCCCTTCCCCTCCGAAACCCTTCCCTCCGAGGGAGGGGTGGCGCGCTCGCGCGACGGGGTAGGATCGGAAGGGGTAGGATCAAAAGAGTAGGATCAAAAGAGTAGGATCAAAAGAGTAGGTCTACCGCACCGGCGTCAGCGTCAGCGACCGCAGGTTCATCGACTGCCAGCCCGCCACCACCGGATGCACCGAGATCGTGACCTGCCCCACTTTGGAGACGACCAGCGTACCCAGCGATACCGTCTGGTACTTGCCGTAGTCGCCCGTGTTCGGGGCCGTGCCGGACAGCGTCTGCCCGCCCGCGCCGACCGTGAACGACCCGCTGCCCGGCGCGGCGATCTCCGCCGTGACCGCGAATGTGCCCGGCTGAGTGATCTTGGGGTTCCACTCGACCCAATCGGCGGCACTCGTCCAAAAGCCCAAGTTGTTGTGGCCCGCCCCCGCCTCGTACTGCACCTCGCCGTGCGTTACGGCATCCACGGCGGTCAGCTTCAGCACGCCCGATGGGTCCTGGCTCAAATAGGTCGGCGTGACATCGGGCGCTCCGGTGATCTTCAAGACGACCGTTGAGCTGACCGGGTCCGGGGCGGCCGTGGGGACAGTCAGCGTGATGCCGTCGGCATCTCGGACGGCGGCGACGGGCCGCTTACCGTCCAGAAGATACGCCGACCGGACGGCGTTATGCAGGCCCGGCACGCGCAGCTTGCCGTCAGCGGGCCAGTCGAAGACGTGCAGGTACAAGGTGGTGTCCACGCCGTCCTTCTTCTGCGTGCAGCGGCCCCAGGCCAGCCTCTTGAAGGGGGTGGCTGACGTGCCGTAAACCGCCTCGCCGTTCGTCTTCATCCACTTGCCGACGGCGGCCAGCCGCTCGACCTCGGGGGCGGGGATGATGCCCTGCGCGGTCGGGCCGACGTTCAGGAGGTAGTTGCCGCCTTTGGAGGCGATGTCTACCAGGTTATGCAGCAGCGTGTCCGCGCTCTTGAAGTTCGTGTCGTCGGTCTTGTAGCCCCAGGTGTCGTTGATCGTCATGCAGGTCTCCCAGTCCTTGCCGGGGAACCCGTTGGCGGGGATCGTCTGCTCGGGGGTCTCGGTGTCGCCCGGCACGCCGCCGCCCATGCGGTTGTTGTAGATCAGCGCGGGGTCCTGCCCGAACGAGGCGGTCAGCAGACGCGCCTGGGCGGGGGTGAACGGCCCGTTGATGTCCCACCAGAGCACGGCGGGGTGGTAATGGGTGATCAGCTCGGTCACCTGCGGCGCGGAGACGGTCTTGACATAGGCATCGAAGTCGCCGGCCTGGGCCGTATCCCAGGCCGGTCCCGCCGTGCCGCCGCCGGGGTGGTGCCAGTCGAGGTTCTGGGAGTAGTAGACGCCGAACTTGATCCCGGCCTTCTTGCAGGCGGCGCTCATCTCGCCGACGGGGTCGCGCTTGAAGGGGGTCCGGGCATTGATATTGTAGTCGTCCACCTTGGTGGGGAACATGGCGAAGCCTTCGTGGTGCTTGGCGGTCATCACGATATACTTCATGCCGGCGGCCTTGGCATAGCTCACCCACTGGTCGGCATTGAACTGCTCGGGGTCGAACTGCGTGGCATAAGCGGCGTAGTTGGCGACGGGGATATGGGCGGAGTGCATGATCCACTCACCAATGCCGTCCACCGGCTTGCCCTCATAGCGCCCGGCAGGGACGGCGTACAGCCCCCAGTGGATGAACATGCCGAACTTCGCCTCGCGCCACCACTTCATGCGAACGTCCCGCTGGGCCTTCGTTTCAGTCGCGTGCGGGTCAGGGGAGGGCAGCGCTTGGACAGCAGGCGCGGCGACAGGCGTCTGCGCGGACGCGGGACCGGACAAGGGGGCGGCAAGCAGGGCGCAGGCGAGGGCAGCGGCCATGTGCAGGGGGTGAAGTGTCTTCATGACTCCATTCTATCACGCGGGGAGGCAGACGTCAAGCGTCCTCTCGCGTCTCACAAGTTCGCCACCCTCCCCTTGGAGGGAAGGGTTTCGGAAGGAGGGGATCAAAGATGCACCGTAAGCGCCCGCCTCTTGTCAAGAGGCCAGGGCCAATCTCGCCGTGGCGATGTCCCCCCCTCTGTGGCGACGTCCCCCTTCGCGGCTCCGTC
>JANLUQ010000053.1:0-6282 GCA_031363565.1 Armatimonadota bacterium
GGACCGCTCACAGCAGCCGCCAGGCGCACTCCGCCGCGCAGGCAACGATCAAGCCGACCCACCCGATCTCGAAGACGCGTTCAATCCAGTCCCTCCGGCAGGAAAGGCGCGCGGGGCCGACGGGCTGGTCGGCGTCATCCGTGTCGTCTGCTGGAGCGGGTGCGAACCGCAGCCGCCCGGCGTGGAGGCGGGGCATGGCGGGGTGTGTAGGCATCTCGATCCGGCCCGGTCCGACGGTCGGCGGGAAGATCTCCTGCGCGGTTTGGCGCCCGGCGCTCTGCGGCTTCTCTACTTGCAACGTTCTCATGTCTTTCCTTCAGTCACGCGGCTCTGCTTCAGTGCGGTGTCCTTGTGGAGAGAGTATGACGCCTATGGCGAATGATGGGTGTGCCTTCCGTCACGCATCAAACGTGAAATGCTGCTCATGACGCCCCTCCTCACCGGAACCCGGTCCGACCGCACGGTGTCCAGAAAACGTCGTCAAAAAAAGTTTGCCTGGTTTTCCGCCCGGTCTTGACTTTTCCTGAAAATTTGCCTATAATAGAGTCGTATCCCCCCAGGGGGGTACGCGGATAGCCGCAGGAGTGAATGGCATGTCTGGCCGCGAAGATGCCGAACTTCAAGACCCCGCGCGTGAAGATGTGGCAAAGCGCCTGGCCCGGATCGCCGGCCATGCCGCCAGTCTGAAACGATTCTGGGATGAAGACCGCGAATGTGTCGAGATGCTCACACAGATCTCCGCCGTGCGCGCCGCTCTGGACCAGGTCGGCAAGACGATCCTGGAACAGCATATAGACCACGCGATGCGCGACACTTTGGCGCGCGGCGACGCCGAAGACGCGGCGCGTGACTTGAAAAAGGCCATTGACCGCCTCCTTTAAAGTGTCAATTAAAGTATCAATCGTTTGCTCAGTGGTCTCGAAAGGAACAGCATGGAACCCGGTAGTAGTCAGGTGCCTCCCAGTACGGGTAGGCACATCCAGATCAGTACAATCAATAATGACCGGCCCGTAGTGTTCCGACCGTTCGACCGCGTGACTTCCTAAGTCCCCCCGCCGTCGCCCCGCTCGCTTCGCTCACGGCCCCCGGTCGTGAGGTAAAGCGAGGCAGCAGCGATGGCACCCACCGGAACCCCCTTCCGGTACGCCTTCTCCAAACCCTGTCTCTTTTGACCTCTCTGCAATCCCAAGCCTCACGGCTTGACGCTGCGGGCGCGTTCGCGCCTGCCCCGTTCCTGGAGAATAAGGAGATCGTCTCATGCAGACCCAGTTCGTGACTCAGTCGTCGCCGAAAATCGTGCCCGCCCTCGCCTGGGAAGACCAGGTCCAGGCCGCCGCCGACGTGCTGGGCCTGATTCCCCTTCTGAACATCCCCGCCGAGATCGTCAGCGGCTTGATCTCGCTCCGCAAGAGGGACTATGTCGGCTTCGGCCTCTCGGTCGTGGGCCTTGTCCCCCTCCAAGGCGAGGCCGCCGTCGTGCTGAAGCTGGCCCGCACGGCCCAGCAGATCGCCAAGCAGAACCGGGCCTACAAAACCGCCCAGAGCGCCGCCCAGGCTGTTTGATGCCGCCCGCGTGACGCGGGCCGAGGAGACCGCCCGTGCGCTTTCACACCCTCTGGCACGCTTTCTGGTCTGCCGTCGGCCACGACCTGGTCTTGCTGACGCATTCCCGCGACGGCATAATGGCGGGCCGGATGCTGCTGACCCTGTTCTTCTGCGGAGTCGTCGGGCTGGAGCGGTCCACGCACGAGCGGGCCAGCGGCTTCCGCACACACATCTTGGTCGGCCTGGGGGCTTGCATGATGACCCTGGCCGGCGGCTATGGCTTCCGGGAGCTGTCCGGGAGCGCCGCCCACGGCGCGGACCCGATGCGGGTCGCGAGCTACGTCGTGTCCGGCATCGGCTTCCTGGGGGCCGGGGCCATCCTGCGGCACGGGACGACGATCCGGGGAATGACCACGGCGGCCAGCCTGTGGAGCGCGGCGGGGATCGGGATCACGGTTGGGGCGGGTCTGCCGCTCCTGGCGGCCACGGCGGCCGGCCTGATCCTGTTCACGCTCGTCCCGCTGAAGAACTGGGAAGCACGGCTGCGGCCCGGCCAGGATGCCGGGGACCTGGCGATCCACCTGCGTGACGACCGGGAGGCGGTGGGCAAGGCCCTGGTCGTCCTGACCCGGATGGGCGTCGCGGTCAAGGGGACGACCATCTTCCAGGGGGCGGGCGAGACCGCTGTGCTGCGCGTGGACTTGAACCGCCCGCTGCGCCCCGAGGAGGTGACGCCCCTGGTGCAGCGCCTCCTCGCTCTGAAGTATGTGTCCCGCGTGGACACACAGGACCTCTACCTGGATGAAGAGGAAGAAGCGCTCGACGAAGACGCCGTGGACATGGTGGCCCATGACGTGCCGCCCGAAGAGGCGGGGGCCGTCTCGGGGGACACGGTAGTTTTGGCGGAAGAAGCCGTGCCGGCGAAAATCCGGCGGAAAAAGATCCGGCGGAAGAAGATAAAAGCGAACGGCATGAGGAATGCCATGACGCACGATGACATGGATGGGGAAAACGACGATGACCAACATGACCTGGACCCTGGACGCTGAGGGCCGCCTGAAGGTGGCCTGGATCACGCCCATGACGGCAAAAGTCGTTGCGCCCCCAGCACAGCCTCTCCGCGTCGCCGCGCGCCGCATCCAGAGGACGCTCACGGGCCGCCGTGCGGCCTGACATACTCTAATCCACACCGAAGGGGGGAGCAAACCATGAACACATTTGAAACACAGCACGCGCCGGGCGAGGCGGTCGCGACGCCTAAAGGCATCGTCGTCCGCAAACCCTGGCAGCGCAGCCTGCTCACCTTCCTCCTGGTCGTGGGTCCGGGCCTGATCGTCATGGCCGCCGACAACGATGCCGGGGCGGTCTCCACCTACACGCAGGCCGGGGCGCAGTACGGGACGCACCTGCTCTGGCTGCTGATTCTGCTGCTGCCGACCTGCTACTTCATTCAGGAGATGGTCGCCCGGCTGGGCATCGCCACCGGGCAGGGCCACGCGGCCATGATCTACCAGCGCTTCGGCAAGTGGTGGGGCATCTTCTCGCTCGTGGACTTGCTGGTGCTGAACTTCCTGACCCTCGTGACCGAGTTCGCGGGCGTCTCCCTGGCCGCCGCCCAGATGGGCCTGTCGCCCCTCCTGGTCGTGCCGCTGGCCGCCGCGGCCCTGATGGCCCTGGTGACGACGGGCAGTTACCGCCGCTGGGAGCGCATGACCATCACGCTCTGCCTGCTGAACCTGGCCTGGCTCGTGCTGGCGTTTGCCTCCCATCCTCATGGGGGGGAGGTGCTGCACAACCTGGTCGTGCCCAACATCCCGCACGGCGGGCTGACCTCCGGGCTGGTCTTCACGGTCATCGCCATCGTCGGCACGACCATCGCGCCCTGGCAGCTCTTCTTCCAGCAGAGCACCGTCGCCGACAAGAAGCTGCGCTTCGCGGACCTGAAGTTCGCCCGCCTGGACACGTTCCTGGGGGCCTGCCTGACCATCACCGTGGCCGGCTGCATGATGCTGATTGGGGATGCGGCGTATCGCCATCACATCGCATTCGATGCGGACAACTTCAACCCCGCCCGGATGGCCGGCGATTTGGGGCATATCTTCGGCCCATGGTTCAAGACCGGCATCCTGCTCCTGATGGTGGACGCCGCAATCTTGGGCGCGACAGCCATCTCGCTGTCGTCCGCCTACGCCTACGGTGAGGTGCGCGGCTGGTCCCACGGCCTGCAAAAGAGCGTCAAGGACGCCCCCGGATTCTACACCACCTACGTCGTCTGCGTGGCCCTGGCGGCGGGCCTGGTGCTGATCCCGCGTGCGCCTTTGCAGCTCATTATCGTGAGCGTGCAGGTGCTGGCCGGCGTCATGCTGCCCTCAGCCATCATCTTCTTGCAGCTCCTGCTCAACGACCGCGCCCTGCTGGGGGCGGAGTGGGCAAACAAGCCCTGGAACAACGTGGTGAACTGGACGATCATCATCGTGCTGTTCGTCCTGTCCCTGGTCCTGGCGCTGCAAGTGGTCGTTCCGGCCCTGTTCCCGGCGTCCTAACGTTTTACAACACAACCGATTTACGACACAGTTCAGATTTACGACACAGTTCAGAATGGAGAAAGAAATGGCAACTGTAATGACCGAGCCGCGAATGACGCACACCTTGAACCTGCATGTGGTGCATCCCCTGGACGATATCGCCGAAGAGAAGTGCAGCCCGGAGGGCCTGGGACAGATGCCCATGAGCACGAGCGTCCGGTTTTCCCTATACGCCCTGCGTGGTTACCTGGTCTTGATCGGTCTGATGGTCGGCTACCGCGTCTTGACTCTGGCGGGCATCTTCGGGCACCATACGCACTGACCATGCCGCCGCAAAAAGCAAAAGGCCCTCCGTGCGGGAACACGGAGGGCCTCGGAGCCAAGTGAGGACGAATCCACACCGCTGACAGGGGTGATTCTACCACATTTCGGCTCCTGTAACACGCTTTGTCTGCAAAGGCAGGCGCAATAGGAGACACGATGCAGGGTCAACAGATCAAGAAGAACACATGGAGCAATGCTTGGGGGGGGCTGTTTCCAGCCCTTATGTTTGAAATGGGCTTCCTGGCGGCCCCCGCCGTAGCCCAAAAGGGCAGTGCTGCGCCCGCGCCTCCCAGCAGCCCCGGCGTCAACCAGGCCGGAGTCAACCCTGGCCCGGCCCAAAAGTCACCGGGCGGGGCGGCGGCTTCCCCCGGAACCGCGCCCGGCCTTCAGATCGTTCCCGCCTCGCCCGGCGATGCCAACACCTACAAGCTCGCGCCCGACGGATCGGGAGGCTACAAGTTGGTCCCGGCGTCCGCTTCCGACACGAACACCTACAAACTGGTTCCAGTAGCGACGCCCACCGCTCCGGCACAGGCCCCGCCGCAGCAGACGTATGTCGGCTTTCAGGCCACAGGCAATGCCCAGCACGTCTTTCCGTTCCACAGCCTTTACCAAGGGGCGCAGAGCTTTCTGTCGCGCAATGAGACCGAGGCGACGGACACCTACACGATTTACATCGGCTACCGGCTCAACAACCGTCTGGAAGCCTATGTGGACCCGGAGATTTCCAAGGGACACGGCCTCAGCACCGGCTATGGGCTGGGCGGCTTCACCAACGGCGATGTCGTCCGCACCCCGACGCTGGACCAGAACCCGTACCTGGCTCGCTACTTCCTGCGGGAAGTGATTCCCATCGGCAAAGAAACCGAGTCGGTAGCCCAGGGCGAGTCGCAGCTTGCCGGGCCGCGTCCGACACACCGGATCGTCCTCTCTGGCGGCAAAATGGGTGTTTCGGACATCTTCGATACGAATCGCTATGCCAACACAACGCGCACGCAGTTTATGAACTGGGGCCTGATCAACTGCGCCGCCTACGACTACGCCGCCGACACGCGCGGGTACTCCCAGGGGGGCGCCGTCGAGTACATCACGCCGGACTACGCCGTGCGCTTTGGCGCGTTCCAGATGCCCAAGATCGCAAACTTCATCCAGTTCTCCAGCGACTACAAGAACAATTTCGGCGTGCAGGCCGAGCTGGAGCTGCACCCGAAGTTCCTGGCGACGAAGGCCGGGCCGGGCATCGTCCGCCTGACCGGCTACTACAACCGCGCGCACATGGGCGACTACCGGGCCTCGGTTGCCCTCGCACAGCAGACGGGCACGACCCCGGACATCACGGCGACGGAGACGGTCGGCAACAAGAAGTACGGCTACATCCTCGGCTTCGAGCAGCCGCTGGCCGACGGCGGCAACACGGGGCTTTTCGGGCGCGTCGGCTACAACGACGGCAAGACCGAGGACTTCGCCTACACCGAGTGCGACCGCACCGGCAGCCTGGGCGTGCAGGTCTCCGGGGCGCGGTTGTTCCACCGGGCCGACGACGTCTTCGCACTGGCCGTGGAGCAAAACGACCTGTCGAAAGCACACGCCGACTATTTGGCGGCAGGCGGCTCTGGCTTCCTGCTGGGTGACGGCGCACTCCACTACGGCTCCGAGCGGCTTCTGGAGACCTACTACAACTACCAGCTCTCCCGGCACGGGGCGGCGACGACCATCTTCGTCTCGCCTGACTACCAGCATATCAGCAACCCCGGCTATAACAAGGACCGTGGCCCAGCCGACGTGGTCTCCCTGCGGGTCCACCTGGAGCTTTAGGACCTGGGAGCAGTGTCTTTAAAGGAGACCCTTCGGCGGGTGCTTGCCACGGATGACGATGAGCATCTCCGTG
>JANLUQ010000059.1:0-23723 GCA_031363565.1 Armatimonadota bacterium
TGCGTCCTGCGCTGACCACGACCGGCAAGCATCCCTTCTGGATTGAGCGGGACGGCAAGCGCGACTGGGTTCACGCCCGTGATCTGAAAGTCGGCGACCTTCTGCTGGAAGCCGTCCCGACCGAAGACAAAGCGCCCGACCCGTTCCGGTGGAGCTATGCGACTGCCTACGCCACGCGCGAGCAGTGCCTCGCGCCTGACCCGGACCTGATGCGGCTTATCGGCTACTGGCTGGCCGAAGGGAGCGTTACCAGGGGCCTCAAGGGCAAGAGCGGCTACACTGAGAACAAGCACTTCGGGTACAAAGTCGAGTTCGCTTTCCACGACAAGGAACAGGACTACGCCGACGACGTAATCGCCCTGATGCAGCGCTACTTCGGCGCCCGGGGCTGCCAGCGCACCGTGCGCGACTCGCACGGCATTACGCTGGCCTTTAAGTCACGCCAGGCGTATGAGTTCTTCGGGCAGTTCTTCGGCTGCGGCGCGCACACCAAGCACCTGCCGGACTGGATGGCGGCCTGGCCGCTGGCCCTGACGTCAGAACTGATGCGCGGCTACTGGCGCGGCGACGGCAGCGATTCGTTCCAGGGCTTCTCGCTCCACTCCACGAGTGCCACGATGTTGGAACAGATGCGCCGCATTCTGCTCAAGGCTGGTGTTCTCTGCTCGTCCTGGAACCGGCCAGTGGCAAAGCACCATGAGGCCATCGTGGATGGGCTGACCGTCACCGCACGCGCCACCCTGAACGCTCTGAGCATCTACGGCGACAACGCCGAGAAGTTCGCGGCCCTTGTCAGCGAGCGGTATGTATCGCGCTCCCACCGGCAGTACGCTCACATCAGCAGCGATGGCAGGTACGCCTGCTATCCGGTAATTCGCAATGACCAGGCTGAGGTGAACGAGACCATCGTCTACAATATCGAAGTCGAGGAAGACCACTCGTACCATGCGGGCGGCATCGCTGTCCATAACTGCTGGTGCGAGCCGGGCAAGGACAATACCTGCGGGAAGCGCTATGAGTGGCAATTGGGCGACCTGCCCTGTGGGTACGACCATAAGTACACCTACTCGCACATCGGCTACAACCTGAAGGTGACCGACATGCAGGCGGCGGTGGGCGTCTCGCAGCTCAAAAAACTGCCCGGGTTCATCGCGACGCGGCGGCGCAACTTCGCGTACCTGTATGAAGGGCTGCAAGACTTGCAGGAGCATCTGATTCTGCCGCAGGCGACCCCGAACTCCGACCCATCCTGGTTCGGCTTCCCCCTCGCCGTCCGCGCGGATGCGCCGTTCACGCGCGACCAATTGGTGCGGCATTTGGACACGAAAAAGATCGGGACGCGGCTGCTGTTCGCGGGCAACCTGCTCAAGCAGCCTGCCTATGCCAATATCGCCCACCGCAAGATCGGCGACCTGCATAACACGGACTTCGTGATGAATAATGTGTTCTGGGTCGGCGTCTATCCGGGCCTGAGCGACGCGCACAAAGACTATATGCTCTCGGTCCTGCACGACTTTGTCCGGGCCTCTTCGTAGTGAGTCCGAACCCGCTGGCCTCGGACCTGGACCACGTCCTGACCCACACGCAGGGCATTTGGGAAGACCTGCGCGGGCGGCGACTCTTCATCACCGGCGGGACGGGGTTCTTCGGCTGCTGGCTGCTGGAGAGCTTCGCCTGGGCCAATGACGCCCTTGGCCTGGAAGCAGAGGCCCTGGTGCTGACGCGCGACCCGGACGCCTTCGCAAAAAAGCATCCGCACCTGGCCGCGCACCCGACCATCAGGTTCCACCAAGGCGACATCCGCGCGTTCTCTTTCCCCGCCGGGGAGTTCTCGCACATCATCCACGGCGCGACCGAGGCCAGCGCGGCCTTGAACCGCGATGACCCCCTGGAAATGATCGAGACGATCACCGAGGGCACACGGCGCGCTTTAGAGTTCGCGCGGCGCTGCGGCGCGAAGCGGTTCCTGATGATCTCCTCGGGCGCGGTTTACGGGGCGCAGCCGCCCGGCCTGAGCCATGTCTCCGAGGAGTATGTCGGGGCGCCGGACTGCACCCGGCCCGGCTCGGCTTACGGCGAAGGGAAGCGGCTGGCGGAACTCTTCTGCGCCGTTTGTGCCGAGAAGCACGGGCTGGACATCAGCATCGCGCGGTGCTTCGCTTTTGTCGGCCCGTTCCTGCCGCTGGACACGCATTTCGCGGTCGGCAACTTCCTCCGCGACGGGCTTGGGGGCGGGCCGATCCAGATCGGCGGCGATGGAACTCCGGTCCGGTCTTACCTCTACGCGGCGGACCTCGCCGTCTGGCTGTGGACGATCCTGCTGCGCGGGCGGGCCGGGCGGGCCTACAATGTCGGCTCCGAGGCCGCCGTCACGATCAGCGAGACGGCCCAGGCGGTCGCGGCGTGCTTTGCGCCCGCCCCGCTGGTGCGGATTGGACGCACCGCTGTCGCCGATACGCCGGCGGAGCGCTATGTGCCTTCGACAGAGCGCGCCCAGACCGAGCTAGGGCTTGAGACCCGCATAGCTCTGGATGAGGCGCTGCGGCGCACGGTCCGATGGGCGGCACAGTGAGGGCACTCTGGTAAGAGCGGCGTAGATGGAGAAGAAAGACAAGATTCAGTTAATCAGCCTGATCCTTATCGTGGGCTTCGTGTCCGCGCTGGTCGGTGTTTACTTGCTGGCCTCGCAGTTCCACCGAGGCTACCCGGACAACACATTCCTGTTCGATCCGCACGATCAGTTCTATGACGAGATCAATCTTGCCCAGATTCGGCATGACCCCTACCGGGGCCTGATAATCAACGGCAACCTGCTGCCGCTGTACTATCTGTTTCTCAGCGTTTTGAATGCAGCAGGGCTCAAGGTTGGCCTGGCGCTCTATCTGATCGTTTTCCTTGCCTTCTTCCTCGCTTATGCCTGGCGCAATTTGCAGGGGGCGACGCGGGTCGAGTCGCTGACAAACTGCTTTGTCTTCTCGTTCCTGACCTATCCGTTTTTGTTCTGCCTGGACCGCGCCAACCCGGAGATGTATGAGTTCGTTCTGCTGGCGTGTTTTGTCGGGTATCACCAGCGGGGTGAGATGCTGAGAGCGAGTACGGCCCTGGCGGTGGCGGCCAATTTCAAGCCGTTCCCGCTGTTTTTTCTCCTTCTTTATGTCGGGGAGCGGCGGTGGCGTGATCTGGCGGTCTGTCTAGGGCTGTCGGCAGCGCTCCTGGTGGTCGCCCTGCTGGCGTTCGGCACGGATATAGGGACGAACATCCGGGACCTGATAATCATCCTGCACCGCTATACTGAAGAGCTTGTCGTCGGCGACAAGGGCCTGTATTTCGGAGACAGCCTCTTTGGAATGCTGAAGGTCTTCTACTACCTGGCGGCCCGTCACCACCGCGAGGTTTCCGTCGTGCGGGAGATGCTGCTGGGCTACCTCGTATTCACCGTCCTGGCGTTCCTGGGGCTGGCAGCCCTTTTGACTTTCGTGGAAAAGACGTACTGGAAGCGGATCGCCCTGATCGTACTCGCTATGGACTTGCTGCCGCCTGTTTCGGCCGATTACAAGCTGCTGGAGCTGTTTATCCCGCTCTTCCTCTTCCTCAATGCAGGACGGATGGAGCGCACCGACCATGCTTTCTGCGTTTTGTTCGCGCTGCTGCTGGTGCCCAAGAGCTTCTATCCGGTGCATGGTTCACTGATCAGCATCTCGATCGTCCTCAACCCGCTGTTGATGACGGCAATGGGCACGCTGATCGTTCGTGAAGGATTGGCGGCGCGGAAGCGGGAGCCTGTAGGGGAACAGTCTCGGACGGCGAGATACGCTCATGATTGAAGTTTTTGCACTATGATTAAAGTCTCGGATTACATCGCACAGACACTGGTACGGCACGGGATCGAGCACATCTTCCTCGTGACTGGCGGCGGCGCTATGCACCTCAACGATGCCATCGGGCGCTGCGAGGGCCTGACGTATGTTTGCTGCCACCATGAGCAGGCCTGCGCCATGGCTGCCGAAAGCTACTATCGGCTGACCAATCGGCTGGCCGCCGTCAATGTCACGACCGGGCCGGGCGGGACAAACGCCATCACGGGCGTCTGGGGGGCCTGGACCGACTCCATCGGCATGATCGTGATCTCGGGCCAGGTCAAATGGGAGACCGTCGTGCGGAGTACGGACCTCCCCCTGCGGCAATTGGGCGACCAGGAGCTCGACATCGTCAAGGTCGTCGCGCCGATGACCAAGTACGCCGAAATGGTGACCGATCCCCAAACGATCCGCTACCATCTGGAAAAAGCGCTCTATCTGGCGAAGGCCGGGCGGCCCGGCCCGGTCTGGCTGGACATCCCGATGAATGTCCAGGGCGCTTCTGTTGACCCCGAGACCCTATCCGGCTTCGACCCCGCCGAACTGGCACCTGTGGAAGACGATACGGCCCGGCTGCCCCAGCTCTGCGAGCAGATCGCGCGGATGTGCCTCGAAGCCAAGCGTCCGGTCATCATGGCCGGGTCGGGCGTCCGGCTGGCGGGCGCACAGCCCGAACTGGTCGCGCTGGCCGAGCGCTGGGGCATCCCCATCGTCACCGCCTGGAACGCCCACGACCTGGTCCCGAACTCCCATCCCGGCTTCAGCGGGCGGCCCGGCTCCATCGGCGACCGGGCGGGCAACTTCGCCGTGCAGAACGCCGACTTCCTGCTCGTGCTGGGCAGCCGGCTGAATGTCCGTCAGGTCAGCTATAACTGGGAGAACTTCGCCCACCGCGCCTACAAAGTCGTCGTGGACATTGACCCCGCCGAACTCAAGAAGCCAACACTCGCGCCCGACCTACCGATCCAGGCCAACGTCGCCGATGTCCTGCATACGCTCCTGGGTCAGCCGGCCCGGCCCGTACCAGCGCGGCACTCCGAGTGGCTGGCCTGGTGCCGGGAGCGGGTCCAGAAGTACCCGGTCACGCTGCCGGAGTACTGGGAGAGCGAAAACGGCGTCAACCCGTACTGCTTCATGGATGCCCTGTTCAGCCAATTGCCCGAGGGCCAGATCGTCGTGACCGGGGACGGCACCGCCTGCGTCACCTCGTTCCAGGCGGCCAGCATCAAGCCGGGCCAGCGGCTTTACACCAATTCCGGCTGCGCCTCGATGGGCTACGACCTGCCCGCCGCCGTCGGCGCGGCCTTCGGCAGCGGCGGCAAGCGGATCGTCTGTCTGGCCGGCGACGGTTCCATCCAGATGAACCTGGCGGAACTCCAGACCATCGCCCTGCACAAGCTGCCGATCAAACTTTTCGTCCTGAACAATCAAGGGTATCATTCCATTCGTCAAACCCAGCAGAACTACTTCCCCGACAACCTGATCGGCTGCGGCCCGGACAGCGGCCTGTTCTTCGCCCCTTTCGACAAGCTGGCGGACGCCTGCGGGTTCGGCTACCATGCCGTCCGCACCGCCGCCGACCTCGAAGACGCCCTGCGCGAGACATTGGCGGGGGTGGGTCCGCAGATGTGCGAGATCTTCCTGGACCTGGGCCAGCAGTTTGCCCCCAAGGTCTCATCGCGGAAGCTGGAAGATGGGCGGATGGTCACGGCCCCCCTGGAAGATATGGCGCCTTTTTTGAGCCGCGAAGAACTAGCAAGTAATCTCATCAGTGATGCTGATGGGGATGAGCAAAGGAGAATCATTTGAACGCCCTGGAAAAGAAAATGGTGGCGCTTCTCACCGAGATGCGCGAGAACCACAATGTGGTGGGTGTCAAGGCCGAGTTTGAGGCTGAGGGGACACGCCTGGAAGAAGCGATGCGTCTGAAAGAGGTCAGCCTGAAGGCGGGCCTGGGCCTGAGCCTGAAGATCGGCGGCTGCGAGGCCATCAAGGACATGATCGAGGCGGCGAGCCTGGGCACCGAGCACCTGGTCGCCCCCATGGTCGAGACGCCCTATGCCCTCAAGAAGTATTTGCAGGCCGTCAAGCTGGTCTTCCCGGACGATCAGCGCGAGGACATGGACTATTTGATCAACCTCGAAACGATCACGGCCATCGAGAACTTCGACAAGATGCTCGAGATCCCCGAGATCGGCAGCCTGAGCGGCATCGTCCTGGGGCGCGTGGACCTGACCGGCTCGATGGGCCTGAACCGCGACTCGGTCAACGGCGCCGAAGTGCTGAGGATCGGCCTGGAAGTGGCGGCCAAGGCCAAGGCGCACGGCCTGTCGGTCGTGGTCGGCGGGGCCGTTTCGGTCCACTCCCTGCCGTTCTTCCAGGCCTTCCCCGCCGGCCATCTGGACCGCTACGAGACCCGCAAAGTCGTCTTCGGCTGCCCCGGCGCCTTGGAAAACAAGCAGGAGGCGTTCCTGAAGGCCGTCGAGTTCGAGATCATGTGGCTCCAGAACAAGAAGGAGTATTACGGCTCGATCCACCGCGAGGACGACGCGCGGCTGGGAATGATGCAGGAGCGCTATTCCAAGTCTATCGCCGCCGTCCACGGGCAGGGCTGACCGTGCGGAGCACAGGCAGCATCAGGCAAGGTTTGAGTCGGAAGAAGTTCTCTCAGGCAAAAACAGGGCGTCGGAAGGGGACCCAGAATGAACCTGACTGAGCGACAAAAGGTTGAAGCTCCGGCCGGCGGGGCTGCCCCGCCGGCGGCTTCAGAGAAAGCATACCATTATGCATATATTGATGCTTTAAGAGGCATCGCATTCCTTGGCGTTTTGCTTGTTCACTCCGTGGATTATCTTATCTACAAGCACAAGTTCTGGCCGGGCTTAGAACCCCACGTTGACCGGTTGGCAGGGGATGGGCGTGCGGGGGTCCAGCTTTTCTTCGTAATCAGCGCACTAACACTGATTATGTCCAGCCGATCGCGACGTGGGTACGAGAAGAACGCCACTTCCAATTTTTTCATCAGGCGGTTTTTTCGTATTGCGCCCCTTTTCTGGCTGTCTATAATCGCTTATACCTGGGTCGGTGGTGCACCGTTTGCACGTCAGTATTGGGCACCCTTTGGCCTAGACTGGAGGCTGATTTTGGCCACTGTGACATTTACCCATGGTTGGTTTCCAACTTCGATTAACAGCGTGGTGCCTGGCGGCTGGTCGGTCGCTGTGGAGATGACCTTTTACGCCGGTGTCCCACTCCTTTTTGCGTGGGTGACATCGCTCAAACGAGCCTTGGCAGGTACTTGTGTGGCGGTGGTCTTGCAGGTGGTAATCAACCTCCTTACCATAAGTATTTTCGGCCCACGATGGCAAGGTCCAAACGCAGACCTTTTTCACACGTTTATAGGTTTATGGTTCCCGACGCAGCTTCCGGTGTTCTTTTTAGGCTTTGTGCTCTCGTTTCTCGTGCCGTCCAGGCATGGCGTATCTTCCGCACAAACCCCCTACCGCCGGACCAGGTCGCTAGGTCTCCTCAGCCTAGCGATGCTGTTTTTGTTCTTTGCGACATACAAACGTCCTATTCCCCAAATCGGAGATGTGTTTGAGTTTGGCCTAGCATTTTTGTTTTTGGTCTGGGGGCTGTCATTGATGCCATGGAGGCTGCTGGTCAACAAAACGATTTGTTACATCGGCCTGGTCAGCTATAGCTGTTATTTGACGCATTTCATGGTCGTGTATGTCATCCTGCCGCCACTGTTTTTTGGCCTGATTCGGATGATGAACTTGCACCTGACATCTCTGTCAGCAGTATCCTTATATTTTTTCCTGGCCCTGCCTTTAGTCGTAGCATTATCTACGTTAACCTACCGCTTCATAGAAGTGCCGGGGATTGATTTAGGGCGACGTATTATCGCGCGCAGGGAAGGCCATACAACTTCCTGACGCCGGGTTGATCACTTCCTACTTGGCGATCCGAGCCTGCCTCCGTGCCGCTTTTTGGTGAGTTGCCTCTCAGGACAATCCAGAAGCCAAGGGATGCGGCCCGAAAAAGTGATACGGCTTAAGAAGGAATGAACTCATGTCCCAGAGAACTGCCCTTGTGACCGGTGCGGCGCGCGGCATCGGCGCGGCGATCGCCGAGGCCCTGCGCGCCCAGGACGTCTCTGTCCTGCAGGCGGGCCGGGCCGACCTGGACCTTTCCGACGCGGCCTCAATCAATGCCTGGCTGGGCCGGCACGGCGGGGCGGTGGACATCCTGGTCAACAATGCCGGTATCAATGTCCTGAACGACATCGAGGCCGTGACGCCCGAAGACTGGTCGGCGATGGTGCAGGTGGACCTGACCGCCCCGCTTCAGCTCATTCAAGGCATCGCGCCCGGCATGAGGAGGCGCGGCTGGGGCCGCATCGTGAACGTCAGCTCCATCTTCGGCGTCGTCACCAGGGAGCGGCGCGGGGCCTACAGCGCGGTCAAGGCGGGCTTGAACGGCCTGACCCGGACGGCGGCAGTGGAGCTTGCCCCCAGCGGCGTCCTGGTCAACTCGGTCTGCCCCGGTTATGTGGCGACGGACCTGACCCGGCAGAACAACTCGCCTGCCGACATCGAGAAGATCGAGGCGACGATCCCCCTGGGGCGGCTGGCCGCCCCCGACGAGATCGCGCGCCTGGTGGCCTGGCTGTGCAGCGAGGCGAACACCTATCTGACGGGGCAGACAATTTTGGTGGACGGCGGATTTACCTGCCGGTGAATTCCTGCCGCCCAACCCACTCAACAATGCAAATCCAGAGCAAATCCCATCCCTACGCCGTCGCCGAGGCACCGAGCCTCCGCGAAGCCATACAGACCGCCGCGGAAGGCCGGCGCACGTTCGCCCTGGTAGACGACCAGGTCCATGCCCTCTACCCGGATGCCTTCGCGCACACCCTCCCGCCCGAGAACGTGCATCGGATCGAGGCGACCGAGGGGGCGAAGAGCCTGGACACGCTGGCCCCGCACATCGAGTGGCTCCTCGAATCGGGCTTTCGGCGGGACTGCCTACTGCTCGTGATCGGCGGGGGCGTCTTGCAGGACCTAAGCTGCTTTATCGCCTCCACCCTGTTCCGAGGCGTCCGCTGGAGCCTTATCCCGACCACCCTGCTGGCCCAATGCGATAGCTGCATCGGCAGCAAAAGCTCGATCAATGTGGGGCGCTACAAGAACCAACTCGGGACCTTTTACCCGCCGCACCAGGTCCTGCTGGCCTTCGATGTGCTGCACTCGCTGCCGCCGGACGAAATCCGAAGCGGGCTGGGCGAGGCGATCAAGCTGCACCTGATCGAAGGCGAGGACGCCGTCGCCCGCCTGCGCCCGAAGCTGGCCGGATCGGCGGGCGACCCCGCGCTCCTCCGCGAGATCGTCTGGGACTCGCTGGCGATCAAGCAAAGGTTCATCGAGCAGGACGAGTTCGACAAAGGCGTCCGCAACCTCCTGAACTACGGGCATACTTTCGGCCATGCCTACGAGTCGGCGACCGATTACGCCATCCCGCACGGCATCGCGGTGACATTGGGCGTCCTGACGGCGACATTCTTCTCGGCCCGCCTGGGCTGGGTTCCCGAGGACTATTTCCGGTCCCTGCAAGACTGGCTCATGCCCTATTACTTGCCCTACGAGGCAGCGTTGCTCGGGGCGGACCCGGAGCGGATACTCTCAGCCATGCGTCTGGACAAGAAGAACACCGGCGACACATTGGGCTGCATCCTCACGCGCGGGGCGGGCCGGATGGAGAAGACCACGCTTTCATTCGACGGCCAGGCGCGGCCCTTGCTGGCCGAGTGTCTGCCGGCCCTCAGCAATGGGAGGCAGAGCTAGGAGAGCCTTGACCATGAAACTTTCCATCTGCATTCCCACACATGACGGCCGGGTCGCCCCGCTCCGCGCGGCGATTAACGGCATCCTCGCCCAGATCGCGCGCGGGGTGCCGGGCGAGGTGGAGGTCTGCGTCAGCGACAACGCTTCGGAGGACGGCACGGCGGACATGATGCGCGAGTATGCCGCTGACTACCCTGGGCGCTTCGTCTACCGCCGGAACGAGACTAACCTCCGGTTCCTGAGGAACCTGCTGCAAGTCTTCTCGCTGGCGAGCGGCGACTACTGCTGGCTGCTTTCCTCCGACGACCAGATCGCCGAGGGGGGTATCGCGACGGCCCTGGAAACGCTGCAAGCGCACCCCGGAGTCGCGGGGATGACCGTCTGCGCCTCGCGCTACGACAAGGAGATGCAGCACGAGATCGGGCCGTTCCCGGCACGGCTGCTCCCGGAGCACTGGGAGCAGATGCATGTCTATCGCAGCGCGGACGATGCCTTCCGCGACTGCGGCGCTTTTTTGGGCTACATCTCCGTGCTGATCATTGACCGAGCGCTGTGGCAGGAGGTGGCGGCGGAGGTCGGCGAGGAGCGTCTGGGCAGTTTCCGGCACTTCCCGCAGACCTTCATGATCGGAAGCGTCATCAAGAAGCACCCGTACTGGATCTGGCACCCGGAGATGCTGGTCAAGTGCCGCACTGCCAACGACGCCTTGATCGAGCTGATGTCCAACAACCTCATCAAGTACCATATCGAGACCATGGAGGACGGGAGCCGCGTCTGGGCCGCCCTTCTGGGGCCGCGCAGCCCGATCCACCGGACGATGACGCGCAAGGTCTACCCCCTGACCTGGGGCGGGGGCGCGGTGGCGGGCTACAAGGCGGCTTCTTGTACCCCACGCGATGAGGCCGCCGCCCTGGTCGCCTTCACCCGCAACCTGTACTTCCTGCCGGATTTCTGGAAAAGCACATTCCCCGTCCTGCTCCTGCCCCGTGCCCTTATCGCGGTGGGTTTCAAGTACGGCTGGGCGAAAAAGCTGCGCGCCGTCACCGCACCGTTCCGCAGGCCGCGCGCCCCCGAAGGCCATGCCTCCAATGTTTAACGCCCCCACCTCCAGCGCCCGCAAAGACGCCCCGGCGGCCCCCTCCCCTGCCCCGGCGCTGGCCCGCCTGCTCCGGCGCGTCGGCATTGACCGAGCGGTCGCATTCACCCTGGCCGGGCGCAGCTGGACGGCCATGTCCGGCTTCGTGACCATGCTGCTGCTGACGCATTCGCTCTCGAAGGACCAGCAGGGGTTTTACTACACCTTCACCAGCATCCTCGGCCTGGTCATCGTGTTCGACCTCGGCGTCTCCTATGTGACGCTCCAGTTCGCCAGCCACGAGCGGGCGCGGCTGGAATGGACCGCGCAGGGGACTTTGGAAGGGGAGAGCGATGCCAAGGAGCGGCTGGCCTCTATCCTCGGCCTTGGCCTGCGCTGGTACGGCGCAGTGGCCGCCATCGTCGCGGTGACGGTGCTCCCGATCGGCCTGTTCTTCTTCGGGCGGCACATGCCTCCCGGCGACACCTTCGCCTGGCGTCTGCCCTGGGTCTGGATCGCCCTGGTCACCGCCTGCTCCCTCATCCTCAGCCCCGTGCTGGCGACTCTGGAGGGCTGCGGGCTGGTCGCCGAGGTCGCCAAGATGCAGGTGCCGCAGAATATCCTCGCCAGCCTCGCCCTGTGGCTAGCCCTGTGGCGGCACTGGGGCCTGTTCGCCTCCCCCCTCGCGGCCACGGTCGGGCTGGTCTGGGTGGTAAGCTGGCTCTGGCGGCACAAGCGCGGCTTCCTCCAGGACTTGATCCGGCACGACCGGGGGGCCGCTTCCATCGCCTGGCGCACCGAGGTCTGGCCTTTCCAGTGGAAGATCGCCCTGAGCTGGATCGGGGGGTACTTCACCTACTACTTCTTCAACCCGGTCCTGCTGGCCTACCGCGGCCCCGCCGCGGCGGGGCAGATGGGCCTGTGCCTGAGCGTCATGGCCGCCATCTCGGCGATCTCGGTCGCCTGGGTGACCACCAAGTCGGCCCCGTTCGGCGGGCTGATCGCAAAACGCGAGTTCCGGGAGCTGGACCGGCGGTTTTTCCCCTGCCTCTGGCAGTCCTGGTCGGTCATCGCCCTGGGCGGGACCGCCTTTTGGGCGGCAGCAGCCTGGGTACACGCCATGCACCTGCCGATCAGCCACCGCCTGCTGGCCCCGCTGCCGCTGGCGTTCCTGGTGGCGACATTCGTCACCAACCACGTCGGCTTCACCGAGGCGATCTATCTGCGCGCCCACAAGAAGGAGCCGTTCCTGGTGCTGACGCTGCTGCTGGGCGGCCTGATGACCCTCTCCTCCTACTTCCTGGGACGCGCCTTCGGGGCGCTGGGAATGATGATCGGCGCATTCGTCATCACGCTCATCGTCGGGCTGGGCGGGTCCACATTCCTGTTTATCCAGAAGCGGCGCGAGTGGCATCAGGACCCCGCCCCCGCAGATCTGGGAGGAAGCCATTGACTCCCCGGCTCTCTTTATGCGTGCCCACCTACAACCGCGCCGGGCTGCTGGACCAGTCACTGCGGGCCGTGCTGGGCCAGATCACGCCCGACATGGCGGACTTGGTGGAGATCATAGTCCTGGACAATGCCTCGCCGGACGGGACGCCCGCCGTGGTCGCGCGCGCCCAGGCCGATTTCCCGACCCTGCCCCTGCGCGCCCTTCGGCACCCGCAGAACATCGGCCCGGACGCGAACTTCGCTGCGGCGGTCCAGCAGGCGCGTGGGGACTATGTCTATCTGCTGTCCGATGACGACATCCTGCTGCCTGGAGCGGTCGCCCGGCTGCTGGCCCTGATTCGGGAGCACCCGGGCTTCGATGCCTTCTGCCTGAATATCCGCCCCTTCATAACCGACCCAGGCGAGGCCAGGCCGCCGCTGCTCACGCTGACGCAGGACGCCGTTTTGCACAGCGGCGATGAGGCTTTGGCACTGCTCGGCACATTGATCGGCTTCCTGTCCGTCATAGCCTTCAACAAGTCGCGCATCGCCTCCAAAGACTACGCGGACAAGGTCGGGACGAACTTCATCCAGTCGTTTTTCTTCCTGGATGTCCTGGCCGGCGGGAACGGTTTCGTGGCCACATCCGAGCCGCTGCTGGCGCAGCGCGCCGAGAACGCGGTCGGCCTGAACTACTTCCGCGTCTTCGTCACCAGCCTCCACGCCGTGCTGGCCTATGCGGAGGAGACTGGGTACTCGCGCGCGGTCACCCACCGGATCGAGGCCAAGAACCTGGTCGCGGTGCGCCATTTTGTCAGCAGCGTCAAGCTGCACGGCCTCCATGCCGAATTGTGGCCGGGCCGCCGCGATGCGATCCGCCGTCTGTTCCAGGTCTACGGCTTCCGGCCCTATCTGTGGCTCGGCGTCGTCCCCTTGATGTTTTTTCCCGCCGCGCTGCGGCCGTTGATCCCCAAACTGCGCGCCCTGCTCGGGCGCGCGCCGAGCAGCGCGGCGGAAGGAGTGGCACATGCAAATCGCATACCTCGCTGATGCCCTTTACCAGTCCATGGCGGCGGGCAGCGCCCGCTACACGGCGGAGATGGCCCAGGCGCTGCGCGAGATTCCCGGTCTGGACCTGCGCCTGCTGACCTTGTATCCGGCGGACGTCGTGGCGGCGCGGGCCTCGGAGCGCGGCTACCCGTCGGCGGAGAGCCTGGCCCTGACGGTCCCGCGCCAGGCGCAATATCTGCTGTGGCATCTGGCAGGCGTCTCCGGCTCCCTGGCGAAAGCCACAAAGGAGGCGGACATCGTCCACGCGCCGATTCTGATCATCCCGCCGCGCAAGAAGACGCCGCTGGTCGTGACCGTGTTCGATCTGACGTTTCTGATGTTCCCGCAGCATCATGTCCTCAACACGCGCGTTCTGCTCGGGTCCGGCCTGCGCCGGGCCGTGCGGGAGGCGGACGCTTTCCTGGCGATCTCCGAGAACACCAAGCGGGACCTGGTCCGCCTGGCCGGCGTCGCCCCGGAACGTATCCATGTCACGCCCCTGGCCGCCGACCCGCTGTTTCGGCCACAAGAAGACGCCGGCGCCCTGGCCCGCCTCGGCATTGATAGGCCTTATGTCCTTTATGTCGGCACTCTGGAGCCGCGCAAGAACATCACTGTCCTCCTGCGCGCCTTCGCCGCTTTGCAGGACCAGGACAAGGAGACGCTGCTGGTGCTGGCCGGGGCAAAGGGCTGGATGTACGACGAGATCTTCGCCCTGACCACGCAGCTCGGGCTGAAGAACCGCGTCAGGATGCTCGGCTATGTCTCCAACGAGGACCTGCCGGTCCTCTACAGCCAGGCGCAGGTCTTCGTCTACCCTTCGCTGTTCGAGGGCTTCGGCCTGCCGGTTCTGGAGGCCATGCAGTGCGGGGCGCCCGTCATCACCACGAACGTCTCCTCGCTCCCCGAGGTCGCCGGCGATGCCGGCATCCTGATCTCCCCCGACGACGTGGCGGGGCTGACGCGGGAGATGCGCAGCGTCCTGTCCGAGCCGGAGCGCCGCGCCGACCTCAGCGGGCGGTCCCTGGCGCGGGCAGCCCTATTCTCCTGGCGGAAGACGGCGGAGATGACGGCGGAAGTCTACCATGCGGTCTCTCGTCCGGCGGCGCGCGGGCGCCGCTGAGTCTGGATGCTATGACACCTGATGCCATGACACTCGATGCTCCGGCCTCCTCCGCCCCGCTCCAAGCGACTCCGGCCCGTAAGCCGCTGGAAAAGCTTGCGACGCGCCTGGCACTGGTCACGGCTGTGGCCGCCCTGTTCGGCCAGCCGAACGCCCTCTTCGTCTACCTCCCGATCTACCCGATCATCGCCCTGCTGCTGATCCTCATCCTCAGCGGGCTGGCGGCCTACACCCTGGTGCGCGGTCGTCCGCACGCGCTCCCCACGATCAACCTGTTCCTGCCGACGCTGATCTTCCTGAGCTATTCCAGCGTCTCACTGGCTTACGCGCCCGATATGCTCTACGGGGCGCGCATCCTGTCCTCGATGGCTTTCAAGTTCCTCCTGTTCCTGTCCCTGGTCGTCTGCTGCGCTCGGGAGGAGGACATCCGAAAGCTGCTGCTGATCGTGGCAGCGCTGGGCAGCCTGTTTTCCGTGCAGGGGCTGCTGTATGTGGCTGGGAAGCTGTTCTTCAACCTCCAGCCGATCGGCTTCATTCAGTCCGTGTCGAGCTTCGGGCCGCGCGACTACGGGCTGGCGCTGGAGTCCTACGGCATCCTGGGATTCGCGAAGGCCTACAACACCATCGGCGGGATTAGCCTGCCGCGCTGCCAGGCAATGTTTATGGAGCCGGGCTGGTTCGGCACGTTCCTGGAGTTGTCGCTCTTTGCCACCCTGGGATGGTTCAGCCTCACTGGGTATGTCCACAAAAGAGCGACCTACTGGATGCTCGGTCTACAGATCGTCGCCTTGCTTTTCTCCTTCTCCTCGGCGGCCTGGTTCGCCGTGGCCGCCGGGGCGCTGCTTTACATCGCCCTGCGGCTGTTCGTCCGGCCCGCGACCCTCAGCCGACGGCGGCTCAGGCAGGTGGCGCTCGCGGTCGTCACCCTGGTGACGCTCCTCGTGGTCCTCAGCATTGGTTTCCCGGCCGTGGCGGAGGACATCTACCGGGCGGTCTATCTGGCGAAGTTCGTCGGGGACGCCCAGGAGCTTACCTCCTCTTCCGACCGCTTATCGAAGGCGGCGGACAGCCTGGTCTTGTTCCAGCAGAAGCCGTTTTTCGGCTGGGGCAGCAACCAACTGCCTATCATCGCGGCTAAAGGCCAGAGCGTGGGCAATGCGTTCCTGACGGCGGCGACCGAGCTTGGCGTGCTGGGCCTCGCCGTCTATGTCACGATGCTGGGGGCGATCTCCTGGACCGTCTTCACGAACATGCGGGCGGCCTACCGCCTCCGGTCGGAGGCACAGATCGGACTGAGCGCCGCCCTCGCCGGCTTCCTGTTGGCCTCGTTCGTCCACTCCATGTTCGTGGACTCCGAGTGGCTGTTCTGCTACTGGGTCGGCCTGGCCTTGATCTACATCAACCGCCGCCTCTTGATCCGCCTTGCCGCCGCCCCGGCGGAGGGCGACGCCCATCTTCAGCAGGAGTAATTGTGCGAATCGGATTAAACCTGCTTTATATCATTCCCGGCCATAACGGCGGGACGCAGACCTATGCCGAGTCCTTGATCACGGCGCTGGCCGCCCTGGACACGGAGGACGAGTTCACGGTCTTTGTCAGCGAGGAAGGGCGCTCCCTGGAGCTGCCGCAGCAGCCTAACTTCAGCCAGGTCGTCTGCCCAATCCGCGCCGCCCGGCGCGAGGCGCGCTATGCCTATGAGCAGCTTGTCTTCCCGCGCCTGCTGCGTTCCTATGGCCTGGACCTGCTGCATTCCTTGGGGTATGTCTGCCCTCTGCACCCGCCCTGCCGGAGTTTGGTGACGATCTATGACTTGAACTATCTCACCCCCTGGCACGGTATGTCGCGCAGCAAGCAGCTGTTCCTCGGCTGGTTCGTCCGCCAGTCCGCCCGCCATGCCGACGGGATCGTGACGGCCTCGTGGTTTTCCAAGGGGGAAATTCAGCGCCATCTCCACGTGCCGGAATCGAGGATCACCGTCATTCCTGGAGGGCCGCGCCAACAGGCTCCCTTGATGCCGGGTGGACGGGATGAGATCGCGGCCCGGTACGGCGTCACGGGGCCGTACCTGCTGGCATTCGGCAGCCTCAGCGGCAACAAGAATATCCCAAGTTTGATTCGCGCCTTTGCGGGCATCAAGGAGCAGGTCCCGCACACCTTGCTCCTGGTCGGCCACATGACGCCGGGGCCGGACCTCCAGGCAGAGATCGCCGCCCTGGGGGTCGGCGACCGGATCAAGATCACCGGGTATGTCCCGGATGCCCATGTCATGCCGCTGCTGGAGGGCGCGGACCTGTTCGTGTTCCCTTCCCTGTATGAAGGCTTTGGCCTGCCCATCCTGGAGGCGCAGATGGCCGGCGTCGCCGTCGCAAGCTCCACGGCGGCCTCGCTGCCGGAGGTGGCTGGGGACGGGGCAGCCCTGTTTGATCCTCTCTCCGTGGACGATATGAGCCGCGTCCTCCAGGACTGTCTCCTCGACCCCGGACGGCGCGCGGCGCTGATCGAGAAGGGCCGCGCCAACGTCGCCCGGTTCTCCTGGGAGCGGACGGCGGCGGAGACACTCGACTGTTACCATCGCAGCGCCCGATAACCGAGACGCCGCGGGCTGTTTTCGGGTATAAAGGAGGTTAGGCCCATCAAGCCCTCTATTCTCGCAGCCTGACCCACGCCTTTATCACCTTTCGCAAAAGTCTGCACATCGCTTTCGGGGCGGGGCCAGGTTAGTCGGAAGCAGGTCAGGCGGAAGCCAGTGGGCGGGAATAAGAGTATGCGATCCAAGGGATCTTGGAGATTCACCAAGCCGAAGAGCGCCGCCCGGCGCGGAATGACGGCAGGGGCGGGAAAGCGGGCGGCAGGGGCGGAGCGGGGCGAATGAGTTCATGCGGATTCTTTTTCTGACGATGTATTATAAGCCGGACAGCGCGGCGACGGGGATCGTCATGGCGAGTCTGGCGGAGCAGCTGGCCGAGCAGGGCCATGACGTGCGCGTCGTGACCGGGATGCCGCACTACTCGACCAACTCCGTTTGGAAGGAGTACCGGCGCAAGTGGTGGGTCCGCGAACGTCAGGGCAAGGTCCTGGTCCAGCGCGTCTGGTCTTATGTGCCGCCGGACAAAGACAAGCTGCTGCCCCGGTTCTTTAGCTACCTCTCCTTCACACTCACCTCGGCGCTGGCCGGCCTCCTGATGCCGCGCCCGGATGTGATCGTGACCCCGTCGCCCTCGCCGCCGCTGACTAACGGCGTCTCCGCCTACCTCATCGGCAGGATGCGCGGCGTCCCATTCGTCTCCAACATCCAAGACATCTATCCCGATGTCGCCATCCGCATGGGCGTCATGAAGAACCCGGCGGCGATTGCCGGGTATAAGAAGCTGGAGCGGTTCGTCTATGCCCACTCGCGAGCCATCACGGTGATCTCGGAGGGTTTCCGATGCAACCTGGCGGCCAAAGGGGTGCCGAGCGACAAGATGACGGTCATCCCGAACTTCATTGATGCCGATTTCATCTCCCCATCCCCGCGCCGGAACGCCTTCAGCGCGGAGCAGGGCTGGGATGACAAGTTCGTCGTCCTATTCGCCGGCAACATCGGCATGTCGCAGGGCCTGGACACCGTGCTGGAAGCGGCCTCCCGGCTCCAGGACATTCCCGACCTGCTGTTCGCCATCGTCGGCAACGGCGCTTCCAAGCCGGCCCTCGTGACCCAGGCCGAGGCATTGGGGCTGAAGAACGTCCAATTCCTGCCCTACCAGACCCATGATCGTGTGCCGGAGCTTTATGCCTCCATGGACATCGGCCTAGTCCCGCTGCGGCGCGGCTTCACCAACGACTCGGTGCCGAGCAAGCTGTTCACGATCATGGGCGTCGCCCGCCCGATGGTGGCCGGTGTGGACCTAGGCAGCGAGACCGCCCAGGTCATCGCCGACTCGGGCTGCGGCCTGCGCGTCGAGCCGGAGGATGCCGACGCCCTTGCCAATGCCATCCGGGCGCTTTATGACGACCGGGAGCGGTGTGCGGAGATGGGCTGCCGGGGGCGGCTGCATGTCGAGGCACACTATACCCGCGTCAGCGTCGCGCACCAGTACGAGGCTATCTTCGAGCGGCTGATGCCCGGCAGCGGAACCTCTTCGTCTATGGGCAGGCCGGGCACGGCGCCGCTGTGATCACCCAATTATGAGTACCCTGCTATGAGGACAAAAGTCAGCGCCTTCCTTCTTCTGACCGCCCTCGCCCTGTCCCCCGTCCACGCCGCGTCGCCCGAAGACCTCGTTCCCGCCGGATCCAGCCTGTATGACGCCGTCGCTCTGCTCGCGGCCAAGCACCTGACGCCGCCCGGCTCGCCGGATGCGACTCGCCTTCAAGGTGTGACGGCCCGGCTTTACACGCGCCGCGCGCTGGCCGACATCATCCGCCCCATCACCGAGGTGCCAGATGATGCCCGCAGCGGGGCGGCCCTAGCCTACTGCCGCAGCCTGTTGGCGCCTGAGCTGGGAACCCCTGACGAAGATTTTCCCGCATCAGCGACCTCAACACCCGTGGTCACCGGCTTCGCCGAGGTCGTGGCGGGGGGGCGTGACGACCAGGGCACGCACCTGCGTCATTACGGCGAATTATTGGGGCGCGGACGCCTCTTGGGGACTTTGGGGCGCGATGGGGCTTACACGGTCAGCGTCACTAACATTTACCGGCAGACGCGGGACCATTCCTCGATCAGCACCCGGAATGACGGGCGGAGCGGCGGGGACAACCCGGACATCCTGAACGGCGTGGACGAAGCCTATGTCACGGCGGTCAGCAATCGCGGCCTGCGCGTGACCCTGGGCGAGCTGCGCCAGCGCTGGGGCAGCGGCTACCGGGGGAACCTGCTCCTGAGCGATAATGCGCCCGCCCGCCCCACACTGCAGATCGAATTCCCCTTCTCGCTCGGACGCACTTTGGGCCGCTACCGGCTGACGCAGTTCCTCTCGCGCTACCGCAGCGGCGGCCGGACCATCGACAGCGGCGCGCGTCGCCTGGAACACCCCCTCGGCGACCGGACGACGCTGTCGGTGGAGGAGGACTACACCTCGACGGAGTTCGGCAAGGCTCCGCTGCAGGTGCTGCCGTATTACGCCTACCAGAAGCTGTACCTGGGCAACAACCGCGAGCCGCTTATCTTCAACTACAACCTCAACCTCGGCTTGACCGTCACCCCGCGCGGGCCGGGCACAGAACGGCGCTTCTACGGTCAGTTCTACATTGACGACCTTCAGGCCCCCAAGGGTTTGGGGAAGGGCAACAAGACGCCGCGCAAGATCGCCTATCTGCTGGGCTATGCCGATGTGTTCGCCCGTTCGGGGACAGACATCGTCCTGGAGTTCACCCATGCGGACCGCGAGCTGTACACCCGGCTGCCGCCCGGCTCCCCCGCCCTCTCCTCGTTCCGGGGCGACCTGCCGCTCGGCTCGCCCGTCGGCCCCAACGGCAACGAGGTCTTCCTGCGGCTGGGCCAGCGGCTTGCCCCGCGCCTGGACTTTTCGGTCGAGGGCCGCGACCGCCGCCGCGCCTCCGCCGACTTCCCCGCTGTCCGCGCCGCCGCGCTCGACTTCGCCCTGGCCTACCACCTCGGTGCGGCCCAGTCGGTCGGGCTGACCTACAGCTTTTACCGCGAGGACCCCTACCCCGGCCCCACGCTTCCTCCCGGCTCCGGGGTAGGCGGCGCAGACTACGGCGAGGCCCTGCGCCGGCACATCCTCGGCTTCAGCTTCTTGCAGGGGTTCTGAACTCGCAGGGGTTCTGAACTTGCATTTCCGATGCCGGTTCCTCTGGGAACAAATCCTCCGGGAACAAATCCACCGGCTCCAGCATCAAAGGGAAAGGGCAGGGGTCATCCCTGTCCCCACTCTAAGAGGACTTTGGGAGGAGCAGGATATGAACAGACGGATACGGGCCGGGGTATTGAGCGTGGGCGCGGCGGCCCTTGCCCTTGCTCTGTTTGGATGCGGCGGCGGTGGCGGCGGTGGGGACTCGCAGACGACGATCCATGGGGATCTGCGCTCGGGGGATCAGAGGCTCCCGACCAACACCTATGTGGAGAACGGCACTTATGTGGATGTCTATTCCTGCACCGCGCGCAGTGACGGCTCGGCACAGGTGGATCTCAAGTCCTCGGACTTCGAATCATTCGTGATCGTCGGCACCGAGGACAGCGGGGGCACGATCCATACCATCACCACCAACAACAGCGGGGGCAGCGGGCGGAACGCCCATGTGGACTTCAATGTCAGCCAGGATGCCCGCTACTTCGTCGCCGCGACCACGACCGACGGGGCGGGCCGCACCGGCTCGTATGAGCTTGACTTCTCCGGCAACTTAAAGGATGTCACCGAGGAGACCGGCATCACGCCTGCCATTCGCGCCGCCGCCGCGCACGCCCTGCAAGACTACCAGGCGAAGAAGACGCCGGGCGTGACGCCAGCTCCGGTTCCGTGAAAAAGATCCCCTGCCCCTGCACCGGCCCATTGGGGCGGTGTCGGGGTGGGGTTCCCAGCGGTGCGCCGTTCAGGCCCGCCTTCGGAGCAGGTACACCAGGAACGAGTACAGCCCGGCGAACTTGTATTCGGGGTCCACATACTTCTCAATCACATAGAACATGAAATAGTAGAGGCGGCAGAACGACCAGATCGTGATGAGGAGCAGGAACGCCGTCCGCAGCGTCGGGCTGTCCAGCAGCAAGGCGGCCAGCGACAGCAGGCCCGTCACCAGGAACAGGAACCCTTTCAGGTAGATCAGCTTCGCGCTTTTGAGGTCCCCGGTCAGCTTCATGCCTCCATCTCCGCGCCTTCCGCACCCATGCCTTTCTCCTCAGCCAAGGGCCGGTTTTGGGAGCAGTTCCAGCAGGCGGTGAACTGGCCCTCGTTGTCCTCGCCGCAGCGCGCGCACGACCAGTCGGCGGCGACCGGCGCGGGTGTGCTCAGGAGCAGGCGGGCCGCCTCGGCATCGGACTCGCGCAGGACCCAAAGCTCCGGCCAGATATCCGTAAACGGAAGCTCCCCGTTCGCGATGTTCGTGTAATTGTTCCGCACGACGCAGGGAATGGACTGGCCTTCGAGGATGCCTTGCAGCATCTCCGCTTCCGCCAGGTTAGGCGACGTGAACACTTTGGTCATGGCTTTCTCCTTTGACAACCGCCGGCAAACCGCGTACAATGCTCCCGAGGGAATAGCAGCAAGGGGATCGGAACAGCTTGGGTGAGTCGTTGCGGCTCTTCTGCACGGTAGGTAGTGTGGTTGCCATTTGCCTGCTCCCCGTATGTTGCTTGCTTGCTGGTTCCCCATGGGCAGGCTCTATTCCTGCATTGGGGGCAAGCGGGGAGGGCGCGGCAAGCGGGGAGGGCGCGGTAAGCGGAGAGGGCGCGGCAAGCGGAGAGGGCGCGGCAAGCGGGGAGGGCGCGGCAAGCGGGGAGGGCGCGGCAAGCGGCGCCCCTACGGTGACTTGTCCTCAACCGCGTAGCGGTTTTCACGCAAGAGTAGGCCGGCCCGACACTGGCAGACCCGGAGGGCTCCAGTGCCGGTTATGAAGAGGACGCGGTGAATCGCGCCCCTACGCGGGTTCCAGGACGCCTTGCTGCTGGGAGACCAGCCGGGCGTAGCGGCCCCCGAGGCGCATCAGTTCGTCGTGCGTGCCCTGCTCGGCGAGGCGGCCATGCTCTAAAACGAAGATGACGTCGGCATGGCGGACGGTGGACAGGCGGTGGGCGGCGAGGATGGTCGTCCGGCCCCGCATCAGGTTGGCCAAGGCGTCCTGGATGACGCGCTCCGAATCGGGTTCGACGGCGCTGGTGGCCTCATCAAGCAGCAGGATGGCTGGGTCGGCGAGGAAAGCGCGGGCGACCGAGAGCCGCTGGCGCTGGCCACCGGAGAGCTTGACGCCGCGCTCGCCGACCAGGGTGTCGTAGCCGTCGGGGAGGGCGGTGATGAAGTCGTGGGCGTTGGCGGCGCGGGCGGCCTCCTCGACCGCGGCGTCGGAGGCGTCCGGGCGGGCATAGCGGATGTTCTCTGTGACGGATGCGCCGAACAGGAACGTCTCCTGCTGGACCGTGCCGATCTGGCGGCGCAGCGAGTCCTGGGTGACATCGCGCAGGTCATGGCCGTCCACCAGAACGCGGCCCGCGTCGGGGTCCCAGAAGCGGGACACGAGGGCGAACAGGGTGCTCTTGCCCGCGCCCGAGTCGCCGACCAGAGCGGCGGTCTGGCCCGGCTTGATCTGGAATGTGAGCCGGTCCAGCACGGGGGCGGTGTCCGGGCGGTAGCGAAAAGAAACCTCGTCGAAGACGATGCCGCCGCGCAGGGGCGGCAGGCTGGTCGCATCGGGCATATCTCTCACCGAGACGGGCGCATCCAGGACGGAGAAGATGCGGTTGCCGGCGGCGATGGCGCGCTGAATGGTGTCGTTGATCTGGGTCAGGTCGTCAATCGGCCCGAAGAAATACCGTCCGTAGCCCCGGTAGGCCACCAACCCACCGACGGTGAACTGACCGTGCAGGATGAGCCAGGCCCCGTAGCCGAGCGTGATGGTGTTGCCGAAGGAGGCGATCCAGCGGACGAAGGGGAAGAAGGTCGCCCGCAGACGGATCGCCTCGATGTTGTCGGTCAAGTACCGATGGTTGACGCGCTTAAATGCTTCTGCCTCGGCATTCTCGCGGGCAAAGGCCTTGATGACCCGAATGCCCGAAAGGTTGTCTTGCAGCTTGGCATTGACCAGCCCTAATTTCTCGCGGGCGGCTTTGTAGACGCCTTTGACACGCTTGTTGAAGAGCTTCAGGAAGACGCCGACCAGCAGGATGGGCAGCAGGGTGGCAAGCCCGAGTTTGAGGTTCAGGGCGCAGAAGATGACGGCGACCCCGGCCAGCCGCAGGAAGTTCGCGATGATCGAGTCGGTTCCTCGGATGACCACCTCCTGCACGGCATCCACATCCGACGACGCCCGGCTCATCAGGTCGCCGGTCCGAGCCTCATTGAAGTAGGCCAGCGATTGGTTGGAGAGCTTCTCGTAGAGCGTATTCCGCAGGTCATAGACGAAGCGCTGCCCCACCGACTCTAACAGCCGCGTCCGGACGGCGGACAGGACGGCGCTGCCCCCTGCGATCAGGGTCAGGGCCAGCACGGCAGGCCAGAGCTTCGAGAGATGGCGGCGGACGACCACATCATCCACGACCACTTTCCAGACGAGCGGCGGGGCGAGTTCAAGGGCGACCGACCCGGCGAGGCAGACGAAGCCGAAGAGGAGCGTCGCCGTATAGGGGCGCAGCAGGGACAAAATGCGGAGGAAAGTGGGCACGATAGGGATATTGTACCCGATCCTCTCCC
>JANLUQ010000132.1:0-8912 GCA_031363565.1 Armatimonadota bacterium
GCCTATTGGCACGCAAGCGTGACGGGAGAGGAGCAGTCTACTGGCCCGCAGACGGCGCAGGGGCGGGCGCGACAGGCGGCGATGCCGGTGCGGCCGGCGGTGCGGCGGCCTTTGGCGCCTGGAGATGAACCTCGCTGGCGACCGGCTTATCCGCATCGCCGTCCGTCCGGGCCGTGATATGGGCGTCCACCGTCAGGTCGGCGAAGGTGCCGGTCGGGTTCTTGCGGGTGTCGCCGACCTTATAGATCTTGGTGCCGTCGGGCACGGACAGCGTGGTCGTCTTCTTGTGGCGTGTGAGCGTCACGGTCTTCGCCGCAGCATCCACGGCCGTGATCTTGCCATTCACGCGGTTGGCGTTCCTCGGGGCCATCGGTGCGGCAGGAGCGACCGGGGCTGCAGGCGCCGGGGCGGGGACTTGGGCGGACGCGGCCAGCGGGGCGAGCAGGGCGGCGGCCAGGGACAACGGGATCAATTGTCGCAGCATGGGTGGTTTTCCTCCAGGGAAGTGAGTATCGTTCAGGGAAGTGAGTATCGTTCGCTTTGCTGACGCAGGAGATTCGGCAATGTTCACGGAATACTTTCCGCGAAGGCAAAGCGAGAACAGACAGCGACAGACAACGAGTGATGAGCAGCTAGGGGCGAATAGTTGAGGATGGAAACTTTATGACGTATTGTTTAGGCATCATGACCCGCGAGGGGCTGGTGATGATGTCCGACTCGCGCACGAATTCCGGGTACGACCAGGTCAATGTCTGCCGCAAGATGTACACCTTCATCCTGCCCGGTGAGCGCGTCTTCGTACTGCTGGCAAGCGGCAGCTTGTCTTTGACGCAGAGCATTATCACCCTGCTTGGGCGCGATTTCGACCGAGGCGTCGGGCTTGCCGCCGCGCCTTCGCTGTACGATGCCGCCCGCGTGGTCGGCGACCAGGTGCGTCAGGTCTCCGACCTCGACCGGGCCGCTTTGGAGCGTGACGACTACCGTTTCAATGTCCACTTCATCCTGGGCGGCCAGATCGGCGACCAGCCGCACGACCTGTACCTCGTCTACCCGCAAGGGAACCCGCTGCGCGCGACTGAGGACTCGCCCTTTTTGCAGGTCGGCGAGCACAAATACGGCCGGCCGATCCTGGTGCGCGGCATCCGCCACGATGAAACACCACTGGAAGAAGCGGCCAAGTACGCCCTGATTTCAATGGATTCGACCATGCGCTCCAATATCACCGTCGGCCCGCCGATTGACCTGATCGTCTACAAAGCCGGCGACCTGGAGATCACCAAGCGCCGCCGCCTGACCGCCATGGACCCAGACCTGCGCAGCATCCATGTCCAATGGGAGCTGGCCCTGCGCCAGGGCGTAAGCGAACTGCCCAAGATTGATTTCGAGACCTTCGGACAGAAGATCTAGCCTTTTTAATTGCTGGACTAAAGGCTGGAGGCCAGGGCAGGGCCGATCTGTCGCGGAGGGAGTGGGCGTCTGGATACAATGAGCAAAGAACAGCAAATTCTCATGCCTGGCATCCTCATGCTTGGCATCCTCAGCCTTGTCTGCTGCTCCGTGTTGGGGCCGTTCGCCTGGATGCAGGCCAATGAGGCCCTCGGCATGATCGACCACGGTGGTTACAGCCCTGTCGAGCGCAGCCTCGTTGCCGCTGGGCAGGTCTGCGGGATGGTTGGGACGGGCCTTCTGGTGCTTCAAGTGCTGGTCGTGCTTGTGCGGCTTGCCAGCGGCGGTCATTAGGGCCGCAGGGAGGGGACCTTACCCGCCGCGCGCGTGGAGCTTCCCTCCGTAAGCGTGATCTGCCGGTCTCCCCGCAGGTCGTGCCACACGTCAGTGTGTCCGCTGGGCCACCTGATGCTCAGGCGCTCCACTTGAGAGGCCCGGCCCAGGCCCAAATGCACGCGCCGGTCGGAGGCCGACAGAAAAGAACCGTCGGTGTGGCATAGGCGCGTCTGGGTCAGGCCGGCTGCCGTGGCCGTGACCAGCGCGCCGATGCCGTCCCGGTTGCTCCGCGTGCCTTCGAGCTTGACCGAGAGCCAGTGGCCGGCGGGGGCGGTTTCGTTATGCAGGAGCAGCGGCGCCCCTTCGCTGTCCACGACCAGAGCGTCCATGCGGCCGTCGTTGTCGAAGTCGCCAATGGCGAGGCCGCGCCCGACGATGGGCGGCAGGGCGCGCAAACCGGCCGGACCGGAGGCATCCTCGAACTGCACCGGGCGGCTCCCCGGATTGTGGAACAACTGGATGGGCTGCCGGTAGGTCGTATTCTCGATCTTATCGATGTTGTCCTGGACATGGCCGTTCGTGATCATCAGGTCAAGCCAGCCGCTGTTCTCAAAGTCGGCCCACTTGGCGCCGAAGGTGACATAGGGGAGGGCCGCCGGCCCGATGCCGGAGGCGTAGCTACGGTCGGTGAACAAGCCGCCCTCATTGTGGTACACGCACTTGGCCTCATTGCGAAAGGTCGCCACGAACAAGTCCAGCCGGCCGTCGTTGTCGTAGTCGCCCCAATCCATTCCCATGCCGCCATGCACCGCGCCGTCCCGGTCGGTAGCGACCCCGGCGGAGACGGCAATGTCCCGCAGATGGCCCCCACCGACGTTCTGGAACAGGTTCCCAACGGCCTCATCGTTCGCGACGGCGAGGCCCGCCCGGCCTGAGCCGTCGTAATCGGCGAAGGCGGCCCCCAGCCCACGACCCGTGTGCGCGTCCGCGCCCCAGGCCCGTGTGACATCCGCGAACCGTCCCCCACCCTCATTGTGATACAAAACGCCTTTGAGGCCCGAATAGTAGCGGGGGCCGCAGGAGCTGAGGACGGTCCCGAACTTTTCCGTCGTGAACTTACAAAGCTGGGCGGGACTCTTCGGCCCGAAGTCGGCGTAGTTGGCGACGTACAGGTCAAGGCGTCCATCCCCGTCCACGTCCCCGAACGCGCAGGCCGTGCCCCACGGCTGGGGCTTCAGACCGGCCTGCCGGGTCACATCCCGGAACCCCCTGCCCTTCTCATTGTGCAGAAGCAGGCCCGTTTGATAGCCGCTGATGTAAAGGTCGTCGTAACCATCGTTGTCATAGTCGCCGACGGCGCAGCCCAGGAAGTGGCCCTTTAAAGTGTCCAGACCCATCGCGTGGGTGACATCGGTGAAGTGCCCCCGCCCGTCGCCTTTGTAGAGGGCGAGCCGAGGGCCGATGAGAAGGATGGAAAGGTTGCCGGAGTTGTCATAGTCCAGGAAGGCACACCCATTGCCGATGGTCTGGAGGATGTTCAGCGGGCGTGGTCCGAGCGCCGTCCACCGGTAGTGCAGCCCCGCCGCCTGCGCCACATCGGCGAAGCGAGGCGATTGAATGCCGCCCGGCAGGACAAGGCCGGCCTGGGGGATGAGGCTGGAGACAGGCCGCTCTGGCCCCGCCGGGCGGCAGCCCAGAGACAGGAGCGCCGAGCCGATCAGGGCCACAACAAATGCCGCAAGGAACGGCGTAAGGAAACGGTGGGGCCGTCGGAGCCGGGCGGGGGAGGCGGTCATCGGGGCGGGTTTTCTAAGGGCGGGGCCTGCAAAGGCGCGGAACGGTCCGGCACGGGGGCATAAGCGCCGGTGGCGGAGTTCAGGTCCGTCAGACCTTTCAAGGCGATTTCTTTGTGCGTGTGGAGCAGGTACGCCATCTGCGCCTCCCGTTCAGCCTGTTCCTCCTGGCCTCCACTACGATAGATGGAGGCCAGGTGCAGGTGCAGGGAGGGGTCCAGGGGGTAAGCGTCTTCCTTGGCCTGGAGTTCAGCGACCTCCTGAGTGTAGGCTGAAAGCCGGAGCGATCTTTCCTGGATGCCCTTTGCCTTTTCCGGCTGTCCCAGGCCCAGGTAAGTCCGTGCCAGCAGAGCCGTCGCGAGCGAAGAGTAGGGATCATCTTGCAGACTGCTCACCAGGAGGCGTTCCGATTCCTGATACTGGCTCTGATCCAGGAGGACCTGTGCGAGACGCACTTTGGCCGAGGTCGCGCCAGGCTCCAAGCGCAGCGAGGCCCGCAGCTCGGCTTCCGCTTCGGCCTGACGGGTTGGTGTCAGGCTGTTGTTCAGCAGGATCAGGGCCAGCAGGTAATGAGACCGGGCATCCGTGCCGGCGTCAAGCAGACGCCGCCGGAGAAGGACCTCGGCCTGATCGGGGTGATAGGTCGCGACGAGCGTATCCGAGTAATAGGGGAAATAGTCGGTCCGGTCCGGCGCGAGCCGTGCCGCCGTTTGGAAGGCCGTCAAGGATTTATCGTAGCGCAGCCGCTGGTTGAGGTAGGCCCGGCCCAGGCCGATCCAGGCGTCCGCCGAGGTCGGATCCTGCTTCGCTGCGCGCTCGAACATCCCGACAGCCAGAGGGATCAGCTTCTTCTCGACGGCGACACGGCCCAGCCCGATCTCGGCGGGCAGCCAGTCGGGGCGCAGCCGGAGGCATTCTTTGTATTGGAGGCCGGCCTTCACCACGGCCCCACTCTGGAACAAAACATCGCCCAGTGCCCGGTGGGCTTCCACGTTCTCAGGGGCGGCCTGTGCCACGCGCCGTGCCGTTTGTTCCGCCTCGGAGAGCCTCCGGTTGCGCGCCAGCGCGTCAACCCAGAGCAGCTGCACGGCGACATCGTTCGACTTCTCGTGCGCCCAGCGCTGCCGTGTCGCGAAGCCGCTCTGGGTGGGGTGGCGGCGGCCCCACCATTCGGCCAGCGGGTTGAGGAAACTCCCGGAAGCATAGACTTTCATCAGCGGACGCGCTTCGTCCGGACAGATCGCTTGGGCCAGGGCTGCGGGCGAGGGGTTGATGCCGAGGGGCCGGCACCGGTCCAAGGCAGCTTGGATCGCCGGGGCGGCCTCCGGGTTGTGTTTGCCCAAGCGCAGGACTGCACCGGCCCTGCGAGGCTGTCTGAGGGCAGCATCGCAGGCCGCCCATGTCAGCCAGACGGGGGCGTCTTGCGCGCCCGCCCCGGCAGCTTTTTCCAGAATCTGGTCCGCCGCCGCGTACTCGTCCGCCTCCGCCAGCCGCCCTCCAAGCAGGGCAAGCAAAGCCGCATCATGAGGAGTGCGCCGCGCTTGCGATTCCAGTTCAGGCAGGTAAGCTTCACGCCGTGTGGTCTGCGTCCAGGCCGATGCAAGGGCGAGTGCCCCTGTTCCAGCGCCGAGGATCAGCAAAGACAGCAGCAAAGCGCGGACGACGCGCCTGCCTCGCGGCTGCGGTGCTTTGCTGCCGCCTTTTTGTTGTGCCGCTGAGATTTCGGTCACCATCCGTCGTTCATTCTCCGTCGTTTATTCTCCGTCGTTCATTCTCTCGGGCCGCCGACCCGGCTGCCCTGCGGTCCGGGCATGATGGCGCGCGTTAGGGGCCGCCTGGCGGTCTTGGTTGGTTTTGGTTGATTTGGTTCTGATGCTCCCGGATGTATGCTTTCGCTTCGGGAGGCGTATTGGCACTGCCGATCGCTTGATTGGCGCTGGCCGCCCCTTGTCCAGCGGGGATCGGAGGCGCGGCGCTTGCGCTCGGCGTGACCGGTGCGGGAGTCGCTTGATGATTGCAGCCGGCACACGCGAGCAGCGCTGCGACTGCCAGAAGGAGGGTCACGGAAGCTTTCGTTTGCATGAAGATATGTCTCCTTCAAATTTTAGTCAACTTCCAGAATGATTCAAATTCCAGAAAAGGCGGGAGGGCGAACCGGTGCGGCGAGCAAGCATCGCTGCTCGTCGCACCAGCTGCCTCCCGCACTGGGAAGCGGGTCCGTGACGAAGTTAAAGATCGTTACGGGGTGAAGACCTTCTGGGACTTCTTGAGCTTGAACAGGTTGAAGTCGTTTTGGCGGACTTGTGCCCAGGTCAAGGCCTTTGCGTGGCCATCCGCGAAGATGTAGTTCTCTCGATCGCCATGCCCGGTGTAAGCGGCTCTTGCATAGTCGTCCACGCAGCCGACAGTGTTGTCGGTGCCTTTGACACGGCCGGCCAGTTTGTAGGTGTCGCATCCCGTAAAGGCGGAACCCCAGGGCGAACCGTAGTTGTCGCTCCCGCCGCCACCAGTGGTTTCGACCAGTGAGATCGTGTCCGAGGGCGCGTCAATGTCCGCCAGGCTGATTCCCGGCTTGCCGCCCCACATTGGGATGCCGCTCATTCCAGTGTTGCCGTCGTTTTTGCCCCCCGCCTCGTTGGTGTTGACGGACAGGACATAGGCGTAAGAACGGGCCTTGCCGGCGTTGATGTATTTTCCGTCCCAGAAATTACCTGCGTCGGCCGCGTAGGCAGGAGAGGCATCCGGGCACTTCCACACATCCACGCTTTTGACGAAAGGATCGAGCTGCGACTCCAGGGGGATGATGTCTTGCTGCCCTCCATTGATTGCCTTGATCTGGCAAAAAGCCGTCGGCATTTTTTCGTCGGCGTCCTGGTTGTACTGGGTCAGCCCCAGGCCGATCTGCTTCTCGTTGGAGAGGCAGGCGGCGCGGCGGGCATTCTCCCGGACCTTCTGGAAGACGGGAAAGAGAATAGCGGCGAGTATCGCAATAATCGCGATAACGACGAGTAGCTCGATGAGAGTGAACCCTCTAGGGAGCCGATGCGGAGTGGAACGTGACATATGAAAGATCTCCTCTCGTACTCAGAAACAAGGCCACATAGTGTCTCACACACGAGTAACGTGGGTCGGCCACCCATGCCTTTCATTTCTGTATATCAATGGTACAATATAAATGATGAGGCGTCAAGGCGGCAAATGTGACTTTAAGTGTCATTTTGTGACCCCCATTTTGCTCGATTTTTGTATGATTTTCCCTGATGATTCAGCGCATCAGTAGTCAAGGACCTTGATTTTATGAGCGACTCTGTTTTCCCGTCCCATCCCGTCTCGCCGGAGAGCCGCGCCTACTCGATGGCGACGCTTGCCTCGTCGGAGGTGCCTGCGGAGGTCGTCGAGGCGTGGTACCGTATCCAAGGCCAATCCCATGAACACCTGTGGCGGGTGGAGTTTCGGCTGCTGGAGGAGATGCCGCATTCACTGCGTCCCCTCGCCCTCAGCCGACAGGTCGTCAAGGGGCACGGCTACTACTCTGAGGGCCTTCTTCGGGCCGCCCATGACCACTGCTACTTCTGCTACTCGCTGTCGGGAGAGGGCACGTTCTGGGATGGGCGCGGCGTCCACTCCGTCCCGGCAGGCTGGGGGTTCTTGGTGGAGATCAATGACCCACAAACCGGCTACCGTGCCGAACCGAATGCAGAAACGCCGTGGCAGTTCCTCGCGTTCGAATTCACGGGGCTGGCGGCCCGTGCCCTGGTCCGCGATATGGTGGGCCTTTACGGCGCCCTCTACAAGCTTGCCGCACATGCCCCAATCGTGCAGCGGCTCCAGTCGTTTGAGACCAAAGACTATAAAGACTATAAGGTCATTCATACCCATGCTCTGGATGGGGCGGCCATCGTCATCGAGCTGCTGCTGGCCTTGGCGGCCTCGGCGCGTCTCCGGGAAGAATCCGGCGCGGGCCAGGATTTGGTGAAACGTGCGTTGCAGCTCATCGAGGAACACACGGAGTCGGCGTTCGGGGTGTCAGAACTGGCGCAGCGCCTCGGCATCTCGCGTGAACGACTGTCGCGCGTGTTCCGTCTGCGCCTGAATCTTTCCCCGCATCAGCTTATCCAGGAGCAGAAAATCCGACACGCCTGCTTTCGGCTCAAAGACACGGATATGCCCATCAAGCGGATCGCGGCCCGCTTAGGGTATACAGACTACACGAATTTCATCAGGGCGTTCCGGCAGGTGATGCACATGACGCCACACGAATTTCGCGTACATGGCAGCATCCAGTTCCATATGCGCCCATACTCCGGCTCGGCGTCCGACACCGGCGTCTGAGGGGCTTCCTTCAAGGGGGACTCAGGCATTCCGGCAGGAACTGCATCTCAGGGCCATATATTTTTGTGAATCGCTCTTGTAACCCCCTAAAGAAACGCGCAGCAGGGGCCATAATAGAGTTATCGCCGGGCAGAGTGCCCGCGACGCCGGGACAAAGACGAAAGAACGAAGACGAAAGAACGAAGACGACGAATGGCAAACCCGCCGGCTGGACCGGCCCATCAAGAGATGGGATCGAAAGACGGGGACGCAAAGCTAAAGGGTCTAAAGCGGCACCCCCTTACAGGGAAGACAGTGCCGCAATGACAGCCAAGCCGCCGCACCGCCTGCGTTACCGGGAGCATTCCTTCCGCCTGGGAGAGTCCCATGCGGAAACGACCCAACCAACAAGGCATATTAGGGGGCAGCAACCATGAAGATTTCCAGCGAAGAGTCACTGCGGGCCGGCCGCATCGAACCCATCAAGCCCGCCCAATCCGGGCCGATCAAGGCACAGCCGGCAGCGACGCCGGGGAGCGGACCGGCGGCATCGGTCGAACTATCCGCCCAGGCACAGGCACTGTCGGCGGCAAAGGCCGAGGCGGCGCATTATCTGCCCGCCGTCCAGGCCGCACCTGAAACGCGCGACGACCTCGTCTCCCGGCTAAAGGCGCAGGTAGACAGCGGCTCCTACCATGTCAGCGGCGCGGACATCGCGGATCAGATCATCCGCCGCGCCACAGCGGATGCTGTCCGCTAGTAGAAAACGACCATACTCGAAACGTACACACTCGAATCGTACATATGTTCGCTATAATCAAACCAGCCGAGAAGGCGCGTGGGCATTGCCCACGCGCCTTTTTTGTGTTTTGAAGCCGTTCCAGGCAGGAGTTTGACGACCGGCGTGGAATAAAGCAGCATTACTTAGTCTCTTCTCCGTCTCTTGACACAAAGGAAACTCACGCATGGCTTGGACATTGGCGGTCGTCAACCAAAAAGGCGGCGTCGGCAAGACGACCACGGCGGTCAACCTGGCGACCACGCTGGCCCAGGCGGGCCGCAGGGTGCTGCTGCTGGACTGTGACC
>JANLUQ010000379.1:0-6563 GCA_031363565.1 Armatimonadota bacterium
TCCGCGGTCGCAACGGGGTTCATGTCATAGGCAGGGGACAACGCCCAGCCTTCCGGGCGCAGAAGAAAGCCGTGGTTACGCAGGTGGTCGTCCACATTGGAGACGCAGATGGAGAACACGATCCGCCGCCAGAGCTGAGCGAGATCCTCTTCCGCCCGTGCCCCCTGCCGCATGATAAACTCGGCGATCTCCAGATAACTCGCCCCGCTTGAGGCGTCGTCCCCGTCCGAGCGGCCCAGGAGCGTCATCGCAGACGCGAAGTGATGCCGCTGCCCGTCCTCGGTGCGGTCGAAGCGTTTTGCCAGGAACGTATGATGCCGACTGCTGAACTTCTGCGCCCTGCCGGGTGCCACGGTGACCCCGGCGGCTAGGGCGAGTCGGTGGACAACGCACTCCCAGGCTCCGACATCCGTCTCGTCCGTCGGACTTGGGAATTTGGCGATCCACAGATGCCCCTGCGGGTCCACCACCCCGGCCTTGGGACGGGCACCACCGAGTGAGCCGCCCGGCGCGATCAGCATCCGCAGCCACGCGGAATACTGGGGATCTTTTTCCGAGTCATCGCGTTCGAGCTGGAGACTGGCGTTTTCCAGTTCCCGCAGGGACGTCCACGGCGGGGAGGCAAGCGCCGCGTTGTCGTCGAGGAACGGCCCCCCCGGAGTCGTCCGGAAACGCAGCCCGCCCATTCTGTGTCCATCGTAAACGCCGAGCAGATAGTCGGACTCCCGCAGCGGGCGCGGATCACGCTTTTCCTCGCGAGCGGCCTGCGCCTCGCGGCGCTGCATCAGGCGGCGGCCCCACCGGTCCGGGGATGAGTCCAGAAACAGACCGAAGTTGTCTTTGCCGGCGGCCGCGTATTGCGGCCCTCGGTATAGGGCGAGGGCGGGGTCGAGTGTCTGCACAGGCCAGTTCCCGAGCCAGCCCCGGTCGTACTCGAAGGAGAATATCTCCTTGCTGCGGGCGGGAGTGGCGCAGAGTGTCCCCATGAACGCGGGCCCGCCCAGCCCCGCCCAATCGGCCCAGACCTCGATGCAGCGCTGAGTGTTCGCTTTCACTCCTCGTTCCCCGCTCCATCCGTAGGATTGCCCAGCCGGGACCGGGCGGGGTCGGGCGGTGCCGATGCACTCCGGGGCCGACGCGGCGCGCGCTTTTTCACGGTCAAGCCGGCCTCCTGTAGTTTGCGGCCCAGGGTATCATCGGCAGCGACGAGCAGGAGATCGGCATCGAGACCCAGGACGAGCAGGACGCTGGCATAGGCACCGATCGTCACGGACGGGTCGCCGTGCTCGATCGCACTGAGCGTTTGACGGGAAAGACCCGCGCGCTCCGCGACACGGGTCGCCGGCAGCCGCCGCCGAAGCCGGGCCAGGTGGATGTTTTCACCGAGTTCTTTGAGCCGTCGCTGCAACGAGGGCATGATGATGACAGATTTCGGCATAACGTAAACTATTATGCACGGATACATGCTTATTTGTCAATAATAGTTTACGTTACCTTACGATGGATGATCACGGGTTGTTGATGCAGGCGTGTCAGCGGGAATTGCCTGCGTCCACGAGGGATGGGCCAGGAGTGTGCAGTTTTCCTGTCGAACTTGACAGACCATGCAGGTGGTGTGAAGGGTTGATGCCCCGTCTTCCTTCCCAGCATCCCCGAACACGCTGGGGAGGGATTCAACAGCTATGACGCTGGAAAGCTATGACGCTGACAGGTCATAGCAGCCTGATGGGGGACATCAATGCGACAAAAGCGTTTGCCCCGTTTCCAGGGCCGTCAAATCGGCTTCTTCCTTGAGCGCTACGCCGGAGAGACAGCGGCGGCGGGACTCACGCATCAGGTAGAGGAGGCGGGCGGCGGCAATGGGATACGGAAGACCTTCCGGACGAACATTGGAGAGGCAGTTGCGCGCCGAGTCGGCGGTGTCCGGACCGGGACGCCATGTGAGATAGACGCCCAGGGAGTCGGGCGAGCTGAGGCCGGGACGCTCCCCGATGAGCACCACGACCATTTCTGCGCCCAAACCGGCGGCGACAGCGTCGCCGACGGCGACCCGCCCCTGCTCAACGAGGGTGACCGGCCCGATCGTCCAGTCTTCCCCCCGCAGTGCCGGGAGTACGGCCGCCAGAAACGGGGCCGTGTGGCGGTTGACGGCGGTCGCGCTCAACCCATCGGCGATGACGAACACTACATCCCATCCGCCCGGCGAGGCCCCAAGCACCGCGCGTGAGGCTGTATCCAGCCGGCGACCGCGGCCAGGCTGCTGAAGGTACTCTTCTCGCTCCGCCGCCTCACTGTGCAGCAGGAGGTTCCCCAGCCCAAGCATTTCCATTTCCGACGACAAACCGGCGACATCGAGGGCTGAGTGAATAGCGTCCCGCGCCTGTGCATGGTCCCACTGGAATCGCAGGTGGGCGTCGGTCGGCTGAGACACACCGGTCGGCTCGATGCCGATACGGGCGGGCGTGAACCGCCGCATCCGGTCCCAGAGTGCGGCGGGCGCGATCCGGGTGGAGACCGTGGCGATCTCGTTCAGCGCTTCGAGCACAGGGCTATGTTGGAGGTCTGCGTCCAGCAGCCGCCGGCGGCCGCCCTGTGCGTCGAACACCCCCACCCGCTCCAGCCAGGCCTCGAACTCGGGGGCGGGCCGCTTGCCCAGGACACGGCGGACATAGAGGGCATCGTGGAACGAGGTGCTCTGGTAGTTGAGCATCACATCGTCCGCACCGGGCAGGCCCATGACGAACGTACATCCGGCGGCGGTGATGAGCGTCAGTAGGGCGTCCATATCGTCCTGGTCGGCCTCGGCGTGGTTTGTGTAGCAGACGTCGCAGCCCATCGGCAGACCCAGCAGCTTGCCGCAGCAGTGGTCTTCCAGGCCGGCCCGGATGATCTGCTTGCCGTTGTAGAGGTACTCCGGGCCGATGAAGCCGACCACGGTATTGACCAGCAGCGGCGAAAACGCGCGGGCGACGGCATAGGCGCGGGCCTCGACCGTCTGCTGGTCCACGCCATGATGCGCCCCCGCCGACAGGGCACTGCCTTGGCCGGTCTCGAAATACATCACGTTGTCGCCGATCGTGCCGCGCCCCAGGGAGAGCGCCATCTCCCGCGCCTCCCCCAGCATCGCCAGGGTGATCCCAAAACCCGTATTGGCAGCCTGGGTCCCCGCGACGGATTGGAAGACCAGATCAACGGGGGCACCCCGCTCCATCGCCTGCATCGTGTTGGTGACGTGCGTGAGGATACAGGACTGCGTGGGCATGTCAAAGCGCAGGCGCAGATCGTCCAGCATCCTCATCAGGCGCACGCAGGCGTCCACGTTATCCGTGGCTGGGTTGATTCCGATCACGGCGTCGCCCCCGCCCAGGAGCAGGCCGTCGAGCAGGCTCGCCGCGACGCCGCGCGGGTCGTCCGTCGGGTGGTTCGGCTGGATGCGCGTGGAAAGCCGTCCGGCCAGGCCAATCGTGTTGCGGAAGCGGGTGACGACGCGGCACTTGGCCCCCACGACGATCAGGTCCTGGAGCCGCATGATCTTGGACACGGCGGCGGCCATCTCCGGCATCAGCCCCGGCGCGAGGCGGGTCAGCGCCCCAGTGTCGGCATCGTCCGAGAGCAGCCAGTCCCGCAAGCCCCCGACAGTCAGGTGTGCGACGGGCGCGAACGCCGCCCGGTCATGCGTGTCCACGATGAGGCGCGTCACCTCATCGTCCTCGTAGGGGATGATGGCTTCGGTGAGGAACACCGTCAGAGGCACGTCCGCGAGGGCCATCTGCGCCGCCACGCGCTCCTGGGCGCTGTCGGCGGCCACTCCCGCCAGCACGTCGCCGGACCGCAGCGGTGTCGCCCGCGCGAGCAGCGTCTTCAGATCGGCGAACGTGAACGTCCGGCCGCCGACGGTGTGGCGATACATCATAACCGACTCCTCATAGCAGGCCCCTCCCGGTCTTCGCCAGGGGCACAAGATCGGCCTCCACGGAATGGACGCCGGAGCTTTCTGCCATGTCCGCCCGCTCGCCGCCGTTCAGGACATTGACGTTAGCGCCGCCAGGATCGAGTTTGGGCCAGCGGCCCTTATGGACCAGCGCGACGCCGGGCGGCACGCGGTCGGACAGGGAGATCTGGAGCCGGAGTTCCCCAAACTCATTCTTGAGCGGGACCGGGTCCCCAACGCCGAGGCCCCTCCGGCGGGCCTCCTCGGGGTGCAGGCAGACGTCGGCGTGTCCCGCCTTGTTGCGGACCGTGTCCGGGTCCACCTCCGTCGCGCCGATCTTGTGGAAGAAGCGTAGGGGAAAGGCGTAGCCGATCAGGGAGAAGGTCCCGGTGCAGTGCGTCTGGATGATCGTCTCGCCACCGAATTCGGCTAGGATGGGCTGGAGGCGACCGGCGATCATTTCCAGCGCCTCGTCCCACGAGACCGGCTCGAAACGCCCCTCCCCCTTGGGGCAGAGCGTTCCTCGTGCGACCGGGTGGTCCGGGTCGCCCTTCACCCGGTCAATCACGCCGCCGGTCTTGACGACGAGGATGCCGCAGGCGTCATAGCAGTCGCGCGGGCAGGTCGTGCGGATGAGTTCCGTGGCGTGCGCCATACTTTCCTCCTGCTCAAATCCCCGGCTCAAATCCCCTGCTCAGGCGGCGATCCGGGCCAGCAGCGACTTGGACATCTTGCAGATCATCGTGTAGGCAGGATCGAAGACGTTGCCGACTTCGTACTCCACGCACTGGCCCATCAGCGTGTGTGCCCCCATCCAGTCCAGCCCGTAGTCTTCCTGGAGCCAGCGGGCCATCTCGCTGGTGGCATGCTGTAAGGCCTGGTCCAGAGGCCGGGCATTGCCGGCGGTCAGGATGTGCGTCGCGGTCTCGGCGCGGGGCCACTGGATCGTCTTCCCCTTGATAACCGACAGCGTGACCTGAACGTCGAACGAGATCTCGATACCGGTGCCGCAGATCTCCCCGCACCCCTGCGCGGCGTGGCCGTCGCCCAAAAAGAACAGCGCACCGGGGACGGCGACGGGGAAGAAGACGGTGACGCCTTCCACAAAGCCTTTGTAGTCCATATTGCCGCCGTGTGTGGACGAGGTCGCCGTGGAGATCGCCTCCCCGCCGGGCGGCGCGACCCCAAAGCAGCCCACCATCGGGAGAATAGGAATCGCGAGGCGGCCCAGCCGCGTCTCGGGCGCGGTGAGGGTCGCCGTGCCGGCCGCCGCGTCCACGTCCCACTCGCCGATGCCCTCGGCAAAGCCGGGCGCGGGTGGCAGCCGGGCCACATCCGCAGGGTCCATAACGTTCGAGGCGAGCTGGACGCCGCTCCAGCCGAACCGCCGGTTCGGGCGCAGGCGGTCCAGGCGGACTTCGAGCGTGTCGCCCGGCTCCGCGCCTTCCACGAAGAAGGGGCCGGTCATCGGATTAACACCCGTGTGGCGGCACTCACGACCGGCGTCAAAGCCGCGTGCGTCCACCGTCGTCGTCTCGACCGCGTCGCCACTTGCGACATGCAGCACGGGTGGGTGCGTCCCGAGGGTGCTGAAATAATGGTCCGGCGTGAACTGGTGTGTGGTCATTGGGTCCTCGTCTTTCCTGTCAAGCGGCCTGCCCCGACTCGGGCAGGGTCTGGCCGCCGTCCACGACTAGCGTCTGGCCGGTAATCCAGCCGGCCTCGTCCCCGGCGAGGAAGGCCATCGCGTGGGCGACATCCTCGGGGTCTCCCAGTTTCCCCATGGGGATCGCTTTCGTCATGGTTCGGAGATACTCCTCCCCCAACTCGGCCAGGCCTTCGGTGAGGATGTTGCCCGGCTCGACACCGTTGACGGTGATGCCGAAGGGGGCGAGTTCGACGGCGGCGTTGCGGATGAAGCCGTTGACGCCGCCCTTGGTCGCGCCGTAGTGGGCGAATCCCGCCATCCCCGTGCGCGGCCCGGTGATGGACGACGTAACCAAGATGCGGCCGTGCCGCTGGCGTTTCATGGCCGGCAGGACAGCCTGCGTGCTGAACAGCGTCCCCTTCAGGTTGAGGTCATGGCAGCGGTCCCAATCGTCCTCGGTCATGTCGTCCAGCATTACCTCCCAGAAGACGCCCGCGTTATGGACCAGGATGTCTATGCGCCCGTAGGTTTCCAGGGTCGCGGCGACGGCCCGCTCGTTGTCCGCCCTCTTGCTGACATCCGCTTGGACGAAGAGGGCGTCCCCTCCGGCCTCGCGGATCTCCTGCACGACGCGCTCGCCGGCCTCGGCGTTCCGGCTGGCGGCGACGACCGACGCGCCCTCACGGGCAAAGACGCGGGCGATCCCGCGTCCGATCCCGGCGCTTGCCCCGGTCACGAGGGCGACACGTCCTTGAATTCCTTTCACTCTAAACCCCTCTTACGCAGACCGGGCGATTGAAATCGCAGCAACAAAAGCACGCAGTCTGCCTTCGCAGACTCAGACGCAGAACACTCAGACTCTGAACCTGCGGAGGCAGGTTTCGTGAACTCGTTGCTGCGGTTTCAACCGCCGGTTCAGAGGTTTCCATACAGTCTTTTACGAAACGTCAGGCCACTAGAGCGGCTTTGCGGGAGCGGATTCGG
>JANLUQ010000135.1:0-8333 GCA_031363565.1 Armatimonadota bacterium
CATCCGCGCCACCCGGCGCACGACCGGGGAGTACCTGGTTTTCGCCGAGGAAGACCTGGACGCCAAAGTCCTCCTCTACCGCTGGACGCCGCCCGGTCCGGCCGGGCGCTGAAGCGGCATGATCTATGCAGTGGGATATGATAGAGCCGTGCGATTGAAAGGAAATCGAAACGTGTCTCTTCTACCAATATGCCGGGCAAAGCGGCGAACGTCACATCTCCTGCCGCTGCTGGCTGCCCTCATCCTGGGCAGTCTGAACATTGCCTGGGCTGACGAGGCCAAGCCCTTCCTGTACCCCTTGTTCACCGACGACATGGTCTCGCAATGCGGTGCTGCCGACCAGATCTGGGCTGGACCATGCCGGGCAACCCCGTCAATATGGCCCTGAACGACAAGGCGGCGCGCATCATCGCATGGCCGGACGGCAAGTGTGCCGCCCATGTCGGCCCGTTCAAAGCGGGCGGCCCGTACACCCTGACCGTCAAGGGGATGTCGTCGGTCACGCTCAAGGATATCCCGATCGCCCACGCGGATCACCCAAACACCCGCCTGTTCACCGCCGCCCGCGTTGACAGCGGCACCTGTCGGGGGATCCTCGACCACCGTGACGCAGCCGACCGAGGTCTGCTACGGCTGGGCGGACAGCCTGCCCCGCCGTTCCGAACGGGGAAATGGTCCTCTCCCCGTCGCTACGCGCCGACCCTCCCCTCGGAGGGATCTGATCCTCTCCCCGCGACAAGTCGCGACCCTCCCCTCGGAGGGAAGGGTGGGTAAATAGAGGTTAGCCGATCTTATTGGGAGCCTTGCCATGACTGGGAGGCCGTCAAGAACCGGAGTGAACCCCCTTTCACCCACCCGACCCAAGGGGAGGGTCGGCGCGTAGCGCTGGGGAGAGGGTCAGGTGTCCCTTCTCCAGAAATTCCCGCTCCGCCTCACTTAATCTCAGACCGACGACCTGCACGCTGTCTTGCAGCTGCTCCACCGTGCGCGGGCCGATGATTGCCGAGCCACCGCAGGGGTGTTCCAAGATGTATGCCAGCGCGATGGCATTGGCCGAAACCCCGTGCTCCTTGGCGAGACGCTGGACGCGGTCCCACCTCCCCGCGTTGACCTCGTTGTGGTATAGGGCATATTTGGCATCGGCAGTGTCATACGGGTGCGCGAAAAAGCCGCCCGCCTGCGGCGAGAAGGGGATCACCTGGAGGCCCCCCATGCAGTGATACTCGAGCGCCTCGGCGTCCATGTACAGTGCATCGTACCATTGTCCCTGCACCACGTTCGGGACGGCAAGACTCCATCCGATCTGGCTGGCGACGAAGCCAGTCAAACCGTGCGCCTCCGCGTACTCCGCCACCGCTTTCAGGCGCGCGGGCCGCCAGTTGGATGCACCCAGGGCGCGGATACGCCCCGACGCTTGGTGTTCGTTCAGCGCGGCCAATATCTCGCCGACCGGCACGGTGGGGTCGTCCCGGTGCAGCCAGTAGAGGTCAACGCGGTCCGTTCCCAACCGCTCCAGGCTCTCCGTCAGATCACGGGTCAAATCCTCTGGGCGCAGGCGCGACTTCTCCATCGCTTCCAGACGGGGATGGCCGCCTTTCGTCGCCACAGCAAAGTTGTCACGGACGCCGCGCGTCCGCAGCCACTCGCCCACAGTCCGCTCGCTCGCCCCGTGCCCATTTGGAAACCAGTCTGCGTAGACGTGGGCGGTGTCCAGGAAATTGCCGCCCGCCTCGGCGAAGGCGTCCAGCAGGGCAAAAGACTCCTCGCGTGTGTAAGCCGACCCGCAGTTCGCCGTGCCGAGGCAGAGGACGGAGAGGGGGCGTGTGATGCCCGGAAGCGCACAGAAGTTCATTGGATTGTTCCCGTTCTGCCCAGTGAGTGCCGATCCGCCCAGTGCCACAGCGGGGCGGCGAGGAAAGCCCTAACCATCAGGCTCGGGCCGAGCGAGGCTAAGGTCCGGTGCGGCAGCAGCGGCAGAGAGTGGCTGATGAAAGAGGCGCAGTAGGCCGAGCCAGGCGCGTCCCAGTTCCGCAGGCCCTGTTCCCAGCGCTACCGCCGTCTCCTGTCCCTACGCGGTCCTCGGAGTCACCCACGCCCCCTGCTTCGCTCCCTCGTACATCGCTTCCATCACCGCGCTCCGGTAAGCCGCCTCGCGGACGCCTACCAGGACCGCGTCCTTCTGGCCTGCCAGCGCGTTCAGGAACGCATCCAGCCCCGCCGGGACCGAGGGCGGCAGGTCCGTCCAAGGCTCCTTGCCGTCTGCGCCCGCGACCTGTTTGCTCTGGAAGTAAAGCTGCCCATTCAGGACAGTCGCATGGCCCTCTGTCCCGCTAATCAGCAGGCTAACCGGGTTCGCTACGTCGTCCCAGGCGGCGGCCAGTGTCCCAATAGTGCCGTTGGCAAACCGCATCATTCCTTCGCCAGTCTCGTCGCAGCCATCATAGGCGTTCGTGCCCGCGTCAAGCTGGGCGGTGACGGTCGTGACGTCCCCCAGCAGCCACAGCAGGATGTCCAGAGAGTGCGTCCCCAGATCGCCGAACGCGCCCACGCCCGCGATCTTCGGGTCCGCCATCCAGCGCCATTCCCCATCGAACCATCGCCCCAAGGCCCCATTATGGCAGTTGGAACCCCGGATGCGTGTGATCTTGCCGAACACGCCTTGCGCGATCTGCTCTTTTAGAAAGATATGGTTGGCGTCTCCGCGCTGGAAGTAGCCCGTCTGGTACAAAACGCCCGCCTTCTCGATCGCGTCCGCCATCCGGTAGGCATCTTGGGAGCCAAATCCCAGCGGCTTCTCGATGAACAAATGCTTCCCCGCCGCTGCCGCCGGCAGCACGACCTGTTCGTGCAGGTTGGTCTCGGTGCAGACGATCAAAGCCTCGATCTCGGGGTCGCCTAAAATCGCGTCCAGATCGGCAGCGACGGCTGCCCCCATCTCGGCGGCTCTCTTTGCGGCTCGCGCCGGGTCATGGTCCCAGACGCTCTTGCACTGGACATCAGTGCGGCCCTGGACGGTGTTGATGAAGCCGGGCGTGTGGATGTGCGCGCACCCGGCAAAAGCGACGGTAGTCATGGAGGTTTATCCCTTCGGAATGATCTTACGCCCCCATAATCCACCACGCGGCACGGAAAGTCCTGCTTTGTTTAGCGCCTCTTCCCTGCGGGCGGCTATATCTCAGCAAAGCAAAATCGAAGCAGGTGACGCCGTGACCGATAAGCCGACCAGGCCGACGGCCGAAGACACGCCCACGCAGGCAGTGCCTCATCCGGCAAAACAGAGCGGCAGGGAGGTGGCTCCGCAGACCGACCTCCGGGGCTATAAGCCCGCCGGCAAGCTGCTCGGCCAGAAGGCGATCATCACCGGCCTGGACTCGGGGATCGCCCTAGCCTTCGCCCTGGAGGGGGCTGATACCGCCATTCTCTACAACGAGACCGACGAAGACGCCGAGAAGACGCGCGCCGGCCAAAAGACGCAGATTTTGTGGGCGCTTACCTGCTGCAAAGTATTGGAGTCATACTCATCACCTACGCCTCTCACCTACGCCTCTCAGCTCGCGCCCTTCTCGATTCGCGCCTGTGACAGTTCCTCCCTGACGGTTCCTCCCACAGACCCGGCATGCCGTCAAAACCCCTAATCCAGAGCCAGCAGCATGTCCAGGTCGAAGTCGGCGTGGCGAATTTCGTCCTCCAGGCCATCTACGGGGGGCTTGGTCCGGACCAGCTTCTCCAGCGTCTCATACAGGTCTTCGGGCGGGTTGACCGAGATCACCATCACGATTTCATTGTTCTCGTCCACATACAGCTCATCGAAACGGTTGGAGTCCGGGTCGCCGTGGAACAGGCCGCCCTTGCCGCCCTGCGGGTCGCCGAACAGCTCGAAGTGGATGTCCAGCTCATCGGAAAAGAAGTTCGGGATGTGGTCGTAGGCGACATGCTGACCGGCCATATTCGCCCCGGCGATCTCCCCGTGCCAGAAGGCGTTGTTCCAGTGCTCGACGCGCCACTGCTTGCCTAAAACCGGGTCTTGGAAGCCCGCCACATCGCCCGCCGCCCAGACATCGGGGGCGCTCGTCTCCAAGAATTCGTTCACCAAGACGCCGTTCTTTTTCTCGTCCACGTCCAGACCTGCCGCCAGAGCAAACTCCAAATTGGGCTTGACGCCGACGCCGACCAGGACATAGTCGCCATCAATGGTCTTGCCCGCCTTCGTCTTGACGCCTGTAAGGGTGATCTCCGTTACCTCGTCGCCGAGGATGATTTCCGCCCCCGCCGCCTCCATCTTCTTTTTTAGGAACGCGCCGTACTCGGGCGAGGCGAACTTGCTCCACAAGTGGTCGGTCGGCTCGATAATCGTCGCCTTCCCCCCCTTGGTCACGAAGTCGGCGGCCACCTCGACGCCGATGTAGCCGCCGCCGACCAGGACGAGCTTCTGGCCTAAATGTGCCCGGATCGCCTCGCTGTCCTCGCGCGTCCGCAGCGTCCGCACATTTGGCCCGTCCATACCGGGGATGTCCAGCGACCTGGGCGATGACCCGGTGGCGATCAGCAGCTTCTCGTAGTTCACCGTGTCGCCACTCTCCAGCGTGACACTCTTGGCTGCCGTGTCCGCGCCCGTCGCTTTTGTGCCCGTCAGCAGCGTGACTTTGTTGTCCGCGTACCAAGACGCAGGCTGCACCGGCAGGACGTCCTCAGCCTTCGCCTCGCCGCGCAGGTACTCTTTGGACAGCGGCGGGCGATGATACGGCGCGTGCGGCTCCGACCCGATGATGAGGATGGGGCCATCGGGGTCATGCTTGCGGATATTCTCGGCCGCCGTCGCCGAAGCGAGGCCGCCGCCGACCAAAACGTAGCGGGCGGAATGGGATGCCATGGAGGTTAGCCCTTTCTAGGGAATGGAGGATTACTCTAGGAGTTTACCCGGCGATATTGGGCGTCAACCATTCACCCGCCGGGGCGCAGCAACTGGTCCACGGTGACAAACCGGAACCCGCGCGCCTTCAAGCGCTGGATGATCTGTGGCAGAATGAGCAATATCTGCGCGCTGCCGTCGTGCAGCAGGATGATCCCGCCGTCGCTGACCGTGTCCAGCGTCCGCGTCTCGATCACACTCGTGCCGGGGTTGGCATAGTCGCCGGGGTCGTCGCTGTAGAGGATCATCTTGTAGCCCAGCGCCTCCACCGACTCGGCGACCCCTTTATTATACTCGCCGCCCGGTGGTCGGAACAGGTGCGGCGCGTGGCCGGTGATCTTTGTCAGCACTTCGCCGCAGGCCTTGATCTCCGTGTCCACATACTCCGGTGGGATCTTGACCAGGCTGACGTGGTCGTAGGTGTGGTTGCCGACCTCATGCCCTCCGGCGATCTCAGCACGGATGAGGTCCGGGTAGCGCTCGGCCTGCTCGCCGACCACAAAGAAGGTGGCGTGGATGCTGTTCTGCTTCAGGATTTGCAGCAGCTTCTGCGTGTAAACCGGGTGCGGTCCGTCGTCAATGGTCAGCGCGATCTCGCGCCGGCGTGGGTCCCCGCGCAGGATGTCGTTGGCGCGGATGCCGCGCGCCAGCATGGTCTGGTGCTGGGCGACCAGCTCCAATGTGCCTTTGTAGACCTCGTGCTTGGCGTTGAGCCAGTACCTGTCCCGCTCGCCCTCCACCAGCGCCAGCGCCTCCGAAGCGGGCAGCATGTTCGGGGCCACCTCCCGGCGCCGGGCCGTATTCTGTGGAAGCTTAGACTTCAGCCGACTAGGGTTCTGGACAATGGCACGGGGCGTTGGCGCGCTTTGGGCGCACCCGGCGAGGGCCAGGCTTGCCAGCGCGGAGAGGGAGAGGCCGAGGGCTTTCCCGCGGGAGAGTGCTACGCTTCTTGTCATGGGGGCATTCTACCCGAATCACAGCCGCAGGCACGAATCCGCCGCCAGCCAGAACAATTTCTCTCGCGCCGTTCCGTGACCCTGCCAGCCCCGCCCGTCCCACACCTCGCCGCCCACGTCGTCGCCGCCGTAGAGGATCTGTCCGAACTCCACATTGCGGAACCGGGCGACGGCGAAGAAGGCCGCCGCCTCCATTTCCACGGTCAGGCAGCCCTCCGCGCGGCGACGCTTCACCTTGTCCGGCGTCTCGCGGTACAGCGCATCCGTGGTCCAGGTCTTCGTCTTCAGATACTCCGTGCCCGCCGCCTCCAGGGCCTGCTCGATTGCGGCGACGGCGCGCGGGCTGGCCTCGACCTCACGGGCTGGGGGTAGGTAGTGGTACGATGTGCCCTCGTCGCGCACGGCGGCATGGGGCACCAGCACGTGGCCCAGCGCAATGGCGCTGTCCAGGACGCCGCAGCCGCCGCAGGCGATGAACTTACGCCCGCCTAGTGCGATGACCTCCTCCAACAGCCCGGCCGCCAGCGGGGCGCCGACGCCGGGGTGGAAGACGGCCAGCCGCATGCCCCGCAGCGTCACCTCATAGATCGGGTGCAGACCGATCTCGCTGGCGAGGTTATACAGCAGCCGCGCCTTGTGGTCCCGGAGCAGCGTGGCGATGACGTCCTGGAAGAAGCAGACCACGGCCCGCTCCGGCATGTCTACGCCCACGTGCAGATGCTTCGGCTCGATCAGGGCCGTGCGGGCAGAGTCGAATTCGAGGATAGGGTAGGGATGTCCCATGAGATGATTACGCTTCTCCTATAACCAGCCGCTCGTACTCCGGACCGAGCCGATAGGATCTGCTCTTGCGGGACGGGTCTTGCAGCGAAAAGAAACCCTCGGAAAGCCAGTCGCGGCAGAGGGCGGCGACGGTGCGCGGGCTGAGGCCGAGGTGCGCGGCGATCTCGCCCGCCGTCGCCGTCCCCTGCCGGCGGAACAGATCAAGCAATCGCCTCTGACGGGGATCGAGACGCCGGAGGAGGGGGCTGTAGTCCCGCGCCCCGCGCCGGGCTGCCTGCACCGCCTGCGCCCGGACGGCGGTGAACGCCTCGGCCATACCCAAGCAGAAATAGCCGATGAAGCCGGTCACGTCCGCCTCGGCCCGCCCAAAATAGTAGTTATGGGATGCCCCGACCGCCAGCGCCTCGTAATAGCTCGTCAGATTGTGGGCGTAATACTCTTCCAGGCTGTAGATGCCTTTGAGGCCATAGCCGGCCCGGTGCAGGATCAACGTCGTCAGGAGGCGGGCGGTACGCCCGTTGCCATCGTAGTAGGGGTGGATGGTCGCGTACTGATAATGCGCCAGTGCGGCGACGATGGGGGCGGGCAAATCGCCCCGCTCCAACTCGTCATTGATCCAGGTGATAAGGTCTGCCATCAGCGCCGACACGTCCTTGGCTTCGGGCGGCATGTAGACGATGCCGCCCGAGAGGCTGTCGCTGATGACATTCTGGCCATCACGATACGGGGTGGGGGAGGGGCGCCCGTCAAGCACCAGGCCATGAATGCGGCGGATGTCTACCTCGGCGATGGGGCCGGAACGCTGCGCCAGAAGCTCGACCTCCTCGATGGCCCGGTAATAGTTCCGTACCTCCGTTGTATCCCGCTCGCGACCGGGGAACCTCGCCCCCGCCAGCGTTTCCTGCACCTGGGTCTGAGTGAGTCGGTTGCCCTCGATCTGGGTGGAGTAATGAGTCGCCGTCAACCGTGCAGTTTCGCGCAACGAACCCAGCATCTCTACATCAATCGGCATCTCGATGATCGCCTGACGGTCAGCCTCGGCACTCATCAAAGCTTTAGTGATCGCCGCTGTGATCTGGAAATTGGGAGCATACACAAGAGAATTATACTCGTTACGCTGTTAAAACGTCATTAAAACGCTGTTAAATCGCTTTCATCCCTGTCATTTCGCGCCACCGGGCGGCAAACGGCACGAATCCGCCCAATGTGAGGAACGGCCGTACCCGGTCGTCGCCTTCCAGATACAGAGCCTCGTAGACCCAGAGGTTTTGGTCGGCCAGGACACCATAACAGGCGGCGGCCTCCAATAGCTCCGTATCCGGAAGCAGAGAGAGGCCGCGATAGGCGGCTAAAAAGATACGGCATGGGCCGGCGGCCAGGTCCAACATCAGGTGCAATACGCGCAGCACCTCCCAGGTGCGCGGGGCCACGCCGCACTGGTCCCAATCAATAACGGTGCTGACTTCGCCGCCGCCGAAGAACAGGTTGGTCTCCTGGAAGTCGCCATGCACGACGGCCTGCTAGGTGCTGTTGGGCGGTCCAGTCGGCGTCCGTCTGTATAGAGCGGGCGGTGATCGCCTCTTGAATCCGTGGGAGGCTTTGGAGCGTCGCCCTTGTGTCGAAAGAGAAAGCTTTGTGCCGTGCCTGCGCGACGGGAAAGTCGGCAAAGGCGAGGTGAATGCGCG
>JANLUQ010000214.1:0-2594 GCA_031363565.1 Armatimonadota bacterium
CTTCCATAGCGCGCTGAACAGCTGCGGCAGGGAAGGGGGTGTGGTGGGGGGTAAGATCGCCTTGATCCAAAGCCCTCCGGTCACGGCAGGCCCTAAGAATAAGAGTCTTACCCCTTTTGACACCCCCTTCCCTCCGAGGGGAGGGGCGCGACTTGTCGCGGGGAGAGGATCACAGCAGCCCCCGTCGCGCCTCCAGCTTCGCCCGCCGCTGCGCCAGGACCTGAACATCTTCCTGCGCCTTCGCCACCGCCTCCGGCGCGGCCTTCTGGACGAAGCCGGGGTTGTTCAGCCGCCCCTGCACCCCGGCAAGCTCCTTGTCCAGCTTGGCGATCTCGGTTGCCAGCCGCACTGCCTCGCGGGCCGGGTCTATGCCTTCCAGCAGCTCACCTGCCGGGATAAAGAATGCTGCGCCGGCCACGCCCGCCGAAACATACTTGCCGTCGGTCGGCGCAGTTTCGGCCAGTGTCACTTCGCCCAGGCGCGCCAGCGAGATCAGTGCGGGCAGCTGCTGGCGCAATGTTGCGTCTGCTGTTGCGCCCTCGGGGACTGCGATCACGGTGAAGCGGCGCGCGAGCATGGCCGCCCGTGCGGCCTCGTTTTCGGGTCCGCCCGGCGTGAACTCGGCCCGCAGGCCGCGCAGAGCGGTGATGCTGCCGATGACCAGCGCCATGCCCGCCTCCGCCTCGGGGTCTATGAGCGACTCGTCGGCGACGGGGTAGGGGGCCAGGCTGATGCTGCCCTCCGTGCCCGGCAGGTTCTGCCAGATCTCCTCGGTACCGAATGGCATGATCGGGTGCAGCAGGCGCAGGGTCGTTTGAAGGACGGCGAACAAAGTCGCACGCGCGCTCTCCTTTGCCGGGCCGTCTTCGCCCTGCAAAGCGGGTTTGCACAGCTCCACGAACCAGTCACAGTACTCGTTCCACAGGAACTCATACAGCGCCCCACAGGCATCATCCATGTCGTAGCCTGCCAGGGCCGCGTTCACCGTCTGGATCGTCCGCTGGAGCCGCGACACGATCCAGCGCTCGGGCAATGTGCCTTCGGCATGAATGACTTCCGACCAATCCCGCGCCTCAAAATCGGTGGGCAGGTTCATCCGCACGAACCGGGCAGCATTCCAGATCTTGTTGCCGAAGTTGCGCGCCTCGGGAACGCGCTCCTCACTGAACCGGATGTCCTGCCCTTTCGAGGCCAGCCGGAGCAGGGAGAAGCGCAGGGCGTCCGCGCCGTACTTCTCGATCATGTCCACGGGGTCAATTCCGTTGCCCTTGCTCTTGGACATGCGGCGGCCCTTCTTGTCCAGAACCGTCGCGTGGATGTAGACATCGGCAAACGGCTTCGCGCCCATGAACTCCAGGCCCGTCATCAGCATCCGGGCGACCCATAGGCGCAGGATCTCGCCCGCCGTCGTCAGCATGTCGGTCGGATAGAAGTAGGCCAGGTCCGGCGTCTCGGCGGGCCAGCCCATTGTCGCGAAGGGCCACAGGGCGGAGGAGAACCAGGTGTCCAGCACGTCCTCGTCCTGCGTCAACTCGTCGGTGCCGGCCCGCTCAACGGCTTCATCAAAGTTACGCGCGGCGACCGAAGTGCCGTCGGAACGGTAGTAGATGGGGATGCGGTGCCCCCACCAGAGCTGCCGCGAAAGCGCCCAGTCCCGGATGCCGGTCATCCAGTCCAGATAGGCTTTTTTGTAGCGTGCGGGGACGAATGTCGTTTCGTCATCCTCCACCACATCAATGGCGCGCTGGACCAGATCGGTCCCGGCCATCTTCATAAACCACTGGTCGGACAGAAGCGGCTCGATTGTCGTGTGGCACCGCTCGCAGGTGGGGACGTTGTGCTTGTAGTCTTCCGTCTTCTCCAGCAGGCCCAATTCTTCCAGGTCGGCCACCACGAGGTTCCGGGCCTCATAGCGGTCTAGGCCCGAATAGCGCTCCCCGGCCTCCGCCGTCATGGTCCCATCGAAGCCGATGACCGTGATCTGTGGCAGATTATGTCTCAGGCCCGCCTCGTAGTCGTTTGGGTCGTGCGCGGGCGTCACCTTGACAGCGCCGGTGCCGAACTCGGCCTGGGCATAATCGTCGGCGATCAGGGGGATCTCACGGCCCGAAAGCGGCAGGGCGAACATCTTGCCGATCAGCCCCGCGTAGCGCGCGTCCTTGGGGTTCACGGCCACCGCCGAGTCGCCAAGCATCGTCTCGGGCCGCGTCGTCGCCACTGTCACCGACCCTGAGCCGTCGGCGAAGGGGTAGCGGATGTGCCACAGGTGCCCCGCCTGTTCTTCTTCTTCGACCTCGATGTCCGAGATGACCGTTTGATGGTAGCAGCACCAGTTCACCAGCCGCTTGCCCCGGTAGATCAGGCCCGCGTCGTGGAAGCGCACGAACGCCTCGGTCACGGCGGCGTTGTAGGCAGGGTCCATCGTGAACCTATCGCGTGACCAGTCATAGGAGCACCCGAGCCGTTTGAGCTGGGAAGTGATTTGGGCGCCGTACTGCTCTTTCCAGAGCCATACACGGGCGACGAACGCCTCCCGGCCAAGTGTGTGGCGTGTCAGACCCTCTTTGGCGATCTCCTTCTCCACCACGGTCTGG
>JANLUQ010000280.1:0-5871 GCA_031363565.1 Armatimonadota bacterium
GCTGGAATTGCCATCAAGTATCGAGCAGACTTTGATGGCGGCCTGACAAGCAGAGACCTGCACCTCCTGGGCGCCAATCGTACAAGGATAAACAGACAGATGGGCTTGACCGGTTTTCTGCACCTCCTCTGGCTGGTGCCGGCGTTTGCTTTAGGTTTCTACCTCCTTGTGTTCGTGATGATGCTAGTGTCTGTACAGGTCCGCAACAGGCGTTACTTGGCTGGCGGCATAGACTTGGTGGATGAGATGACACAGAAACAGTTTGGGCGCTACATCGCCAGCTACCTTGAACACTCTGGCTATAATGTATCCCTCGTCAGGCAGGACGAGGAAACTGGAACTGCGCTCCTTGCAACTAAGAACGGACGAGAGCGGTTCATCTTTGCGAAGCGGTCTCGCGGCGGTGTCCCAGATGAAGAAGTGGCGAATGCCCTTGCTCTCGCAAGGACGGCGACAGCAGGGAAAGTACAGATCGTTACAAATAGCCTACTTTCCCGCCGCAAGGATGGGCAGGTGAAGAAACAGGGCGTGACTGTTTGGGATCGCGAAAAGTTGATCCCCTACATGGGGAAGGCAGGCGCAAGGAAGTTCGCCCTACAGACGCTCGCCACGGGTTGAAACCCGAGGCACCGAAAAGCTCACTGTCCAGGGGACAGAAGAGGAAGATGCTACAACAGCTTTCTCCGCGCCTGCTCTTTTCTCGCGTCCCCTGGACGCGGGGCACTTCGGTGCCTCGGTTTACAACCCGTGGAGTCTTTGACCATGCCAGCCCAAGAACACACCAGCGCAAACCGCCTCACGATTGAGCTTGTGCCGCAGACCTGCTGGTTCTCCAATGTCCGCTCGGAGGTAAGCGCGGCGGATTGGGACCGGCTCCGAAAGCTCACCTCCGACGCCGCCGGGGGCCGGTGTGAGGTCTGCGGCGGGCAAGGCCCCAAGTGGCCGGTCGAGTGCCACGAAATTTGGGGGTATGACGACGCGCGGCACACGCAGACTTTGCTTGGCTTGACCGCCCTCTGCCCCGCCTGCCATGAAGTGAAGCACATCGGGCTGGCGAACATCAGGGGCCGGGGCGACATCGCCGCCCGGCATCTGGCGAAGGTGAACGGATGGACGGCGCGGGAGGCGGAGCGCTATATCGCGGAGCAGTTTGCGGCTTGGGAGAGGCGGAGCAAGTTCCAGTGGACGCTGAGCCTGGACTGGCTTGAACAGAATGGGGTCACGGTCAGCAAGCCGAAGCGCGGCGCTGACAGGGTATAATGGTAGACATAATCATTGAACATCCGGGCGACGCGAAGATAAAGCACTGAAATTTGTCAAAACGAACTCATAGGATCTTCCTGGATTGAAATCCAGGTCTTGAGAAGCGCCAATATCCGCCTGCGCGGACAGAAGAGCCGCCCGGTTAGTATCCGATGTCCACGCAGGTGGACAGTTGTTTTATCAAAGACCCGGATTTCAATCCGGGGGAGGCTGCCATGACCGTCGCGCTGGAACTCGACCCTGAACTGGAACAAATCGCCAGGGCCAAAGCAGCCGCGCAAGGCATCCCATTGGAGGAGTATCTGCCTCTAGTCATCACCGAGTTCTTATGGCAACAACAGTGGGAAGAACTTCCCGAGGAGGAGTCGCTTGGCCGCCTCACGATGCTTGCCGCCGAGCCAGTTCTCAGCCGCCTCTGGGACACGCCGGAAGAAGATGAAGCCTGGAAGCATCTGGAAGACCTTTAGAAACTTGGCCATATGACCCCCTTTCTCACCGCCGTCTGGTCCGACCTGATCCTGATCTCGTATGCCGTGCCCGATGAGGCGCTGACGCCATACCTTGCGCCCGGCCTGGAGCCGGACCGGTGGGAGGGCAGCGCCTGGTGCAGCCTCGTCGCCTTCAACTTCGAGCGGGCGCGCGTGCTGGGGTGGAGCGTCCCCTACCCGCGCTCATTGTGCGACTTCCCCGAATTCAACCTGCGGCTGTATGTGACGCAGGAGGGGCAGCGGGGGGTCATCTTCGTACGCGAGCTTGCCCCGAACCCACTCGTGTGCGGATTGGCAAAACTGCTGTATAATGAACCCTACAGCGCCGTCCCGATCACGAGCCGCGTGACGCAGGTGGGGGACCTGCGGCGGGTGCGGCACGACTTCACCATGGAGGGCAAAGCGCAGATGGTGGCCGTGTCGGCGCGCGGGGCTGCCGTCCTGCCGCCCGAAGACAGCTTCGAGACGTGGGTGAAGGAGCAGCCGATGGGCTTCAACCGAAGCCGTTCGGGCGGCGCGGGCACCGGCTTCCGCGTGTGGCACCCGCACTGGCGGGCGTACCCGATTGAGACCTACGACATGGCAATTGACTTCGCCCACCTGTATGGCGACCGTTGGAAGTTCCTGCAAGGGCGGACACCCGACTCGGTCGTGCTGGCCGAAGGCTCGCAGATCGCCATTTACCCGAACGAAACGAGAAAGTAAGCAATGCCGACCGACCTGGACATCGCCCATTCAGTCACCCCCCGCCCCATCGCAGATGTGGCCGCCGACCTGGGGCTGGCGCCCGACGACCTGGAACCCTACGGCCGTGACAAGGCTAAGATCAGCCAGCCCACAATAGAACGTCTTCTAGCGGAGCCGGACGCGCCGCGCGGCAAGCTGATCGTGGTGACAGCCATCACGCCGACGCCTGCCGGTGAGGGCAAGACTACGGTCGTCATCGGGTTGGCGCAGGGCCTGTGTCGGCTGGGGAAGAAGGGCATCGCAGCCATCCGCGAGCCGTCCATGGGTCCTGTCTTCGGCATGAAGGGCGGCGCGGCGGGCGGCGGACACGCGCAGGTGCTGCCGATGGAAGATATCAACCTGCACTTCACCGGCGACATGCACGCCTTGACATCGGCCAACAACCTGCTGGCGGCGATGACCGACAACCACATCTACCAGGGCAACGCTCTGGGGCTGGATGTGCGGACGGTCGCGCACCGGCGCTGCCTGGATGTCAACGACCGCGCCCTGCGCGAGACGGTCGTAGGGCTGGGCGGCAAGGGGAACGGCTACCCACGGCAGTCCGGGTTCCAGATCACGGTCGCTTCCGAGGTCATGGCGATTTTGTGCCTTGCCGAGTCGCTGGCCGAGCTAAAGGAGCGGCTGGCACGGATCGTGATCGGACAGACTGTAAAGGGCAAGCCCATCACGGCGGGCGACTTGGGCGCATCTGGCGCGATGGCCGCCCTGCTGCGGGACGCCATCAAGCCAAATTTAGTGCAGACACTGGAGGGGACGCCCGCGTTTGTCCACGGCGGCCCGTTCGCCAACATCGCCCACGGCTGTTCCAGCGTTTTGGGCACGAAACTGGCCCTGCGTTTGGGCGAGTATGTCGTCACGGAGGCGGGCTTCGGATCCGACCTAGGTTTCGAGAAGTTCTGCAATATCGTGGCCGCGCCCCGGCAGCCCGCCTTGTCGCCGGATGCCGTGGTGCTGATCGCCACTGTCCGCGCCTTGAAGATGCACGGCGGGGTCGGCAAGACGCACCTGGACCGCGAAGACGTGGAGGCTGTTAAACGTGGCCTGCCCAACCTCGACCGCCATGCCGCCAATGTCGGCCAGGTCGGCATCCCCTTCGTGGTCACGGTCAACATATTCGCCCAAGACACGCCCGCTGAGGTGGAGGCCGTGGTCGCGCACTGCCGGGAGCGCGGCTGGCGCGTTGCCGTCAACAACGTCTGGGCGCAGGGCGGCGAGGGCGGGCGCGCACTCGGGCAGGCCGTCCTGGATGCCCTGGAGTCGCCGGGCCGGTTCCAGCCCATTTACGACGTGAACAAGTCCATCCCGGAGAAGCTGCACGAGATCGTGACGAAGGTCTATGGCGCGGACGGGATCGAGGTGAGCGCCGAGGCCGAGAAGCAGATCGCTTGGCTGAACGCGCACGGCTTCGACCGCCTGCCGGTCTGCATCGCCAAGACGCAATACTCGTTCACCGACGACTCGACCCGGCGCGGCGCCCCGATCGGGTTTACGCTCCGCGTCCGCGCGCTCACTCTTTCGGCGGGCGCGGGCTTCGTCGTTGCCCTGGTGGGCGACATCCTGACCATGCCGGGCCTGCCCCGGCACCCCGCCGCGCTGGACATTGACATTGACGCCGCCGGCAGGATCACCGGCCTGTTCTAGTCTGCCCACCCCGATCGTGGAGGAGGTCCGCCCATGCGCGAGACACGCCCGCTGTTCAATCTAGCCGCCGCCGCACTGCTTGCCGCTGCTCTAGTCGTCTGCACCTTGGTGTATGCCCGGACACTGGTGCGGGTCAAGAGCAAAGACGAATTGATCCATGTGGACGGCTCCGCCCGGAAGCCGATCCACTCTGACTTCATCATCTGGAGCGGCAGCCTCAGCCAGAGCGGGGCCACCATTGCCCAGGCTTACGGGCCGCTCGAAGCCAGCGTCGGTGCAGTCAAAGCCTATCTGACCGCTAAAGGTATCCCAGCCGCGGAGATCCTACCGGACGCAGTCAGCGAAGAGCCGATCTACGAACAGGTCAAGGACCCGAAGACGGGCCAGTACGTCGCGACCACCCATATCACCGGCTATACCCTGACGCAGACCATTGAGGTCAAATCGCGCTCCGTGGACCTGGTGGATGGGCTTTCGCGCCAGTCAACCGAGCTGATCAGCCGGGGCATCCCGTTCAAATCGGAGACGCCCCTCTATCTGTACACGAAACTGAGCGAGCTGAAGGTGAGCATGCAGGCGGATGCGGCGAGAAACGCGCGTGATCGCGCCACGCAAATCGCCCTCAGCAGCGGCTGCCGGCTTGGGGAAGTACGCGCCGCGAAGATGTTCGTCCCGCAGATCACGCCGCTCTACGCGGCGGAAAAGTCCGACAACAATGCGGACGACACCTCTTCGCTGGAGAAGAACATCACGGCCGTCGTTTCGGTGGATTATTCCATCCGCTGACTTCACTTTTGGAGGCTTGTTCCATGCGCCAAATACTCGAATCCCGTCAGGAAAACCCGCAGTTCCCCTCCCCCACATCACTGCGGGCAAAGGCCGAGATGGACGCCGCCATTGCCGACTACCGCAAGGTTGTCCAGCGTGCCCCACACGATACCCAGGCGAAGATCACACTGGCGAACGCTTTGGCGGCGCGGGGACAGAATGACGCCGCCATCGTCCAGTATCGAGAAGCACTCCAAATCAGCCCGGACGACTCGGAGACCTATAATCTGCTCGGCAGCGCGATGGCAGAAGTGGGCAAACTCGACGGCGCGGTCACCGCCTACTGGGAGGCGATCCGGCTGGCCCCCAGCGATGGCTGGGCGCGAAACAACCTGGGGTTGGCCCTGCGGGCACAGGGGCGTGACGAGGAGGCGTTCGCTGAATGGCGAGAGGCAGTGCGGGTCGCACCAGGTCACGCCTACGCGCGCAACAACTATGGGACCGCACTCTACGAGCAGGGGGAGACGGACGCCGCCATCGCCGAGTGGAAAACCGCCCTCGATCTAGACCCAAGGCTAGGCGTCGTGCGCCATAACCTCGCGACCGTCTATCATCAGCAGGGCATGGCGGACGCCTCGCTGGCGCAGTACCGGGAGGCGCTTCAGCACGACCCCGAGGACGTTCAAGCACATATCCACCTGGGGATTGCGTACCAGTCCGAGGGCCGTCTGGATGATGCCATCATCTGCTGGGAACGGGCCATCAAGAACGACCCGCGCCAAGCTGAACCGCATCAGCACCTCGGGGCGGCCCTCTATATCAAGGGTCTGGTAGACGCCGCCCTAGCCGAGCTGCGCGAGGCGATCCGGCTGGACCCGCATGACCCCTGGGCGAACTTCAACCTCGGTATCATTCTGAGCAATGAGGGCCAGACCGAGGCCGCCATGGAACGCTGGCAGGA
>JANLUQ010000388.1:0-3532 GCA_031363565.1 Armatimonadota bacterium
GGTCGGCGCTTGCGCCGGGGAGAGGATCCCACAATTCGCCTTGAGGCCCCGTAATTTGCTTTTTATTTTATAAATAGTAGACAAAACCATCAATCTATGCCATACTGGACTCGCCTGCACTTCAAGGAGGGTCCCGCACCGTGTTCCAGACCTTCGTGTCTCCGCCGTTACTGTCGCCGCCCCCAGTGTCTCTCCCCACTCCCCTAGAGGATGCCACGCCCCCCGCCCCCATCGCGCTGCCGCCCGAGGCCGTCCGGGCGCTGGCAGCCCTGCTCCGAGAGGGCCGCGTCGTCGCCCACCACCCCTGCTTCGCCCGGCTCTTCGGCGGGGCAGCCTGCGGGGTCCTCCTGTCGCAGTTCTGGTTCTGGACCGGGACACCCACCGTTCGGGACCGGACGGGCGGCTGGTTTTGGAAGTCGCAGCGCGAGATCACCGAGGAGACCGGGCTGTCCCGCGCCGAGACCGAGACCGCCCGGCGTCGGCTGCGCGCCCTGGGCGTTCTGGAGGAGGAGCGGCGCGGCATCCCCTCCACCCTCCACTTCCGGCTGGACCGAGACGCCATGATGCGCCGCTTATGGGCACACCTCCAGGCGATTCCCAGTCCGCCCGATGCGTCGCTGCCGCAGACTGAAACGCGCGGTTCTCGAACACTTGTTCGTGGCGTTCCCGCAGACAGGCATGCGGGGATCGCGCAAACTACTTCAGAGACTACCTCAGAGAAGACGCAGGAAAAGACTCCGACGCGCGCGCGGCCCGTTCTGCCTGCGGCTTTCCCGGAGCGAAGCCCACAAAGAAGCCCACAGAGAAGCCCAGAGAGAATCGGGCAAAGAAGTTTTGTTCGGGAGGCGGCAATCAGCGCCGCGCAGTACGCTGTGAACCGGAGCGGCACGGCACGGCTCAAGGCGGCCCTGGAAGCGGCCCTCGGGGCCTCGGCGCGGCACGAGGAAACGCCCAGTCGGGCACCGCCGCCGTCCTTGACACCGGCACGGGGCAGTGATATACTTGGAACTGCTGCTTCTTTAGCCCGAGAGGAACGAGCTTTAGCCCGAGAGGAATGAGGCCACCGATGACCACCGCTCCCAAACGTGATGCGCGCGCCGTGCTGGCGATCGGCGGGCTGCTGCTGGTCCCGCTCGCCGCCCTGTGGCTCCTCCTGGCCCCGGTGCGCGGCCCGCACCACGGCGAGGGGCAGGCCCCGGCTCCGGGGGAAGGCCAGGGCGCTGGGACAGGCGGGCCGGGGACGCCGAGCGGGATGGGGACATCCATCCTGCCTGCCGCACCCTCCCGGACACCCTCCCGCGTGGCGTCAGGCGCTCCGGTGCAGGCGGATTGGACGCTGCTGGCTCTGACCTTCGCCCCTCGGAACGGACTTCAGATGCCGCCCGATACACTCGCGCCTCCCCCCGGCGGGCGGGAGCCGGCCACCGTGGCGCGCAGCCCTTTCCTCCAGGTCTCAGCAGGGGCGGTAGGGCTGTGGATCGGCGTCCGGGGCGGCACGGGGATCAAGACGCTCAAGATCCCGCAGGACGGCAGCCGCCACACCTACCCGTTCGGACGCTTCTCCCTGGTGTCCCTGCCCCAGCCGTCCTCCGGCGTCGGGGGTGTCGTAAGGACTTTGCTCCAGTGGCAGGAGACGGGCGCCGGGTTCCCGCCGGGCCGAGGGTCCGGCCGGACCGGACAGATCCCTTCCCAGGGCAGCCGGATCACCTCTCAGACCACCTCCCAGGGCAGCCAGACCACATTCCAGGACGGCGAGGCCTCCTCTAGCGATGTCCCCTACCGGATGTCATCCTCGATGGCCCTGGCCTCGCCGGGCCACCCCGCCCTCCTGACGGTGACGCTGACGCCCTTGCCGTTCTCCGCCCGGTTCCGGATCACCGCCCTCCCGCTGTCGGCGGGGGGCAGGCCGACCGGGAAGGCGGTCCGCCTGCTCTGCCAGCCGGTCATGGCCACCGCCCTGTTCACGCAGATCCCAACCGGCTACAGCGCGGCGACGCATCAGTTCCGGGTCTCGGTAGCGCGGGCGGGCGGCGGCAAGGGGAATGGCGCCTCCTGGCTGATTACGGACCTGCCGCCCGCCGTGGAGGCCGGGGCAGGCGGCACGCCGGCCGCCGCCTCAGCCCGCATCGGCCCGTTCACCCTGCGCGCCGTCGCCGCCGAGGCCGAGGACACCAGCGGCGAGGTTGACCCCGCGAACGTGCGCCCCACCCGGCCCAGCGGGCCGTACTCGCAGAACATAGACCAGCACTCGTGGACCGGCCTGCCTACGATCCGCTACCTCTTGCTGGCCCGCGCCGCCACGCCCCCGCCGCCCGGCCAGACCTGGCTGCTCCAGCTCGACCGGGTGACGCCGCAGTGGGGCATACCGCCGCCGGCCCCCGGCCCACCGGGGACGACTTATGCCGGCACGCCGCTTGGCCTCTTCCCGCTGTCGCGCGGCCTCTTCCGGCCGGACCCCACCGAGTGGGTGCTCCAGGACGGCGAGGTCGGCGCGGCCTGGCCTGGCCAGCAGCATTGGGTGACGCTGGCGGGGACGGCGATCCGGCAGGCCAGCCGGACCGAGAGGGTGACCTTCCACGACGCCGAGGTGGTCTGGGATGCCGGGTTCGGCGGGGACCGGATCGTCTGGCATCACCCCGAAACCGAGACCACGCCGTCCGGCATCGCCGTCACCGTCCTCAACGGCCGGGTGGGGAAGCGCGACACGACCGCCCCAACGTCGCCCGGCCAGTTCTTCGGCCAGCCTTCCGGGCAGGAGTGGTGGTATGACCGGGGCAACGCCGAACTCCTGCTGGCCTGGCGCCTGCCGCACGGCTTCCTCCCCGGACAGCACGCCGCTCTCAGCATACCCCGCGTGGCCCTGCCGCCGGAGGGGGCCGCGCCGCCGGGCGGCGGGCGGCTGAGGACGGGGGCGCTGGCCGCCTCCTGGGACAGCACGCGCCCCGCCCCCTACATCAGGGCGGTCTCCTTGCCCGGCGCCGCGACGGACGCCCGGCCGCTGGCGCGGGACGGTTATGACCGACTGCGCCTTTCGGTCTGGGCCGCGCAGACACCCACCCGGACCCCCCTGCCGCCGCTGCTGTTCTCGCCGCCGGTGTACCCGCCGGGACATCCCTTCGTGCCAGGGCATCCCTTCGTGCCGACGCGGATGCCCCCGCCTGCGCCCCTGCCGCGCTACTCCTGGCGCGACGGGCCGTTTGTGGTGAAGGCCACCCCGCTGCCGCGCCACCTGGCCGCGATCACCCTCCAGATCACGATCCGCGAGGAGCAGGAGCGGCGGCCCGTCCACCTGGTCGTGCCCGTGTCCGCGACGCTCCCACCGAGAGGCGGAAGGACCGCGGTCCCAAAAGGTGTCCTGTAGGGGCGCTGCTTGCCGCGCCCTCCCTGTTTCCGCCGCGCCCGCGTTGTCGTGCCGCGCCCGCGCTGCCGTGCCGCGCCCGCGTTGCCGTGCCCTCGTTGTCGTGCCGTGCCCTCGTTGTCGTGCCGTGCCCGCGTTGCCGTGCCGCGCCCTCGTTGCCGTGCCGCGCCCACC
>JANLUQ010000359.1:0-8154 GCA_031363565.1 Armatimonadota bacterium
TTGACGCGGCTCTGGTAGAACGCGACCATCTTATAAGTCAGGGCGGGGTCATAGGGCGCGCGCTCGACGGGCGGCGGAGGGCGTGGCACGGCGGCCTTCGGAGCCATGTGGGTCCAGGACGCGATACCCACCCCGAGCAGGGCGGTCGCGGCGATGACGCCGATGAGGGGACGTTTCATAGGGGTTAAAGTGAGCCGGGGGGCCGCGGGTCAGCCACGATGCCCCCCGGTCTGTGTCCGAGGCTCTACTGGGGTGCCCCGACATACGGGAAGGTATTCAGGGTGGCGTGCTTGTCGTAGGCAACGTTGTCGGTTACCAGCGTGGGGATCTCTTTGCCGTCGTCCGGCGCCAGGCCGAGGGACGGGATGGTGTTGCCGAAGATGACGCCGAGGTCGGTGGTTATGACGTCATCCGTCAGCGCCCGCCCGCCGAACGCACTGCCGGTCGCCCCGGCGGTCTCGACGCCGAGGTAGGCGGCCTTGGTGGTGTTCTGCGACAGGTCCACGCGCATCACGTCCGGGATGAGGACCTTCTTGACGACATCGGTGATCGCCTGGGAGCGCCCGGCCGTGCCGACCATGAAGCTCTGGATGTCGCTCTGGAGCCCGGTCGGGCCGGCGTCATCCACGGGGCTGTTGAAGGTGTGGTTCTGGGCGTGCCGGTCATTCGCTACGGTGGCGAAGACCTCGTTGATGGCGGGCCGCGAGAGGCGGTCTATCTGCACGAAGACGTGCGGGGTGGGCGTACCGGGGCTGACCGGCGCGGTGTTGCCACCGCCGCCGCATCCGGCGACGAGCGCGGTGCCGAGCAGGGCGGCACCGAGAGCCATTCCTTTGATCGCGTTCATGTTCATGTTTTTGCTTCTTTGCTCCGGTCCTACTTGCTGGTCGTACACCAGACGCCGATTTTGCCGCTGCCGAGCGACGCCTTGGGCAGCTCCACGACAATGGACAGCACGTTGTATCCGGACAGGAAGTCCGAAGCTGGCGGCGTCCCAGGGAACCCGTTGAATGTGGTCACCTTCGGGGTGTTCGGCGTGGGGTCAGCCACGCCGGTCAGAGGATAGGCGCGGTCGGGCAGGATCTTGAAGAACTGGTTCAGGTCGAAGTAGAACGGATCTTCGCGCGCGCCGGCGAACGCTTTGACGCTGGCCTGGGGCGAGAAGGTCTGGTTGATCGTACCCGTGGTCAAGCCGTTCTGGACCAGCAGAACCGACGACGTTCCGGTCATGGACGGGGCCATCGGGCCGGTGATGGCCACAGCCTGGTTTGGGCCGGTCCCGGTGAACTTCGCCTGGATGACGAGATGCTCAACGTTGTCGCCCACGTTGTCGATCTTGAACTGGTAAAGCACGTCGGGGTCGAACGAAACGCCTGCCGACATGCCCGATGGGATCAGGGGGTGGACGTCCATCACCAGGACCACATTATTCGGGTTGGTCGGGCTGGGGAAGACGAACACGTCCGTCAGGTCCGCGCCGGGCATCTTGGCGATCGTCGGCGTGTCGGCGTGGTCCGAGCCACGAGTCTTGGTGGCGACGGAGAAGATCACGGCAGGCGTGATCGCGATCGCCCCGAGCACGAACGCCATCTTTTTGCGCGAAAAAATCATTGCACTACTCTCCTTGTTGTTTTGCTCATCACTTTGCGCGGCAGAGCGCGGTCAGAACAGGCTGGCGTGATAGCCGACACCTGGGGCTCTTAGAGAGTATACTAGAGTGGCACACTATATCTATGTCACTAAATTAACAGAAGGTTACAGAACAATGATTTCGCGACTTTGCCGGGCCGAGTTCAGCTAATTGTGACCTTGTTCATGTGGTCACCCCCGCGCAGAGCGAGCACGGCGTCCAGCCCAGAAGTCACCTTGCCGAAGACGGCATACCCGCTGTCCAGGTGTGGGGCGGCGGCGAGGGTGAAGTAGAACTGTGATGAAGCGCTGTCGGGATCGCCGGAGCGGGCCATCGCGAGGACTCCCGCCCCGTCATGACGGCCTGGGTTTTCGACGCCGTTATCCGGGAACTCGCCTTTGATGGTCTTGCCGGACCCGCCCGTACCGTTGCCGCTGGGGTCTCCGCCCTGGATGACGAAGCCGGGAGCGTAGCGGTGGAAGGTCAGGCCGTCGTAGAATCCTTTTTCGGCGAGGGCGATAAAGTTCGCGGTGGTAACGGGCGCGTCGTCCTCAGCGAGCTGTGCGACAATAACGCCTTTGGTGGTGTCGAAGGTGACTGTCCGGGCCATGGTGTTTTCTCCTCGGTAGTATTTCGTGTCTCGGTATTTTGTGTCTCGGTGTTTTGCATCTCGGCCTCGCGGCCGGCTTCGGCGCCAGGGGGCGCCCCTGTGGTCAGGGCGGCCACTTCGGCGGGCGTCAGATGCCGCCATGCACCGGGCGGCAGGCCAGTCAGGCGGACCGCCCCGATGCGTATCCGGGTCAGGCGGGTGACATTATGGCCGATGGCTGCCAGCATCCTACGCACCTGCCGGTTTCGGCCCTCGTAGATAGTCAGCTCCACCTCGCCCTGGCCCGTGCCGTCTATGTTCTCCTTGCCGCGCAGCAAGCGGACGTTCTCGGCGGGGCGGGTCAGGCCGTCTTCGAGCATGATCCCCTTCCGCAGGCGCGCCAGGGCATCAGCATTGGGGACGCCCTGCACCTGCACCCGGTACGTTTTGGGGACATGGTAGCGCGGGTGGGTCAGCTTGAACAGGAAGTCGCCATCGTCGGTCAGGAAGATCAGCCCGTCGCTGTCGGCGTCCAGGCGGCCCACGGGCCGTAGCATCGGCTTGCCGCCAATATCCACGAGGTCCGTCACCAGCCGCCCCGCATGGGGATCGGCGCGTGACGAGACCACGCCACGCGGCTTGTTCAGGGCGAGGTAGTAGCGCCTCCGGGGCGGGCGCACGATGCGCCCGTCGAACTGGACCTTGTCTGTGTCCAGATCTACTTTCGTCCCCAGCTCCGTCACGACCAGGTCGTTAACGCGGACGCGGCCCTGTGTGATCCACTCCTCGCACGCCCGCCGGGAACCGATCCCGGCGGCGGCGAGCGCTTTTTGCAGTCGCTCGGGCATAGACTATCCAGCCTCCTAAAATCACCGCCAGTAAAGCCGCCAGTGCGCCGATCACCTTGGGTACGGCACGCCCGATCGTCTTGGTCGTTTGGACAAGGGCCGAGAGGGGCTTGACGGCGACATCCTCCGCCGCCAGGGCGTCCCCCATCGCCTGCGGCCTGCCGTCCACTAGGACCGTGACCGTGCCCAGCCGCGTCCCCGCCAAGATCGGCGCCTGCGGCAGCAGCGGGAGCGGCGTCACTTTGACTGTGTAGACCGGGAGCGGCCTCCGGCGGGACGACACGAGGAATAAAGCATTCGAGGCTTTGACCTTAACGGGCGAGTCGGCGCTGGGGATGTCCACAGACCCTACCAGATCGTCTTTCGGCACGACCGTCGTGGGCGCGAAGTCGGCAAATCCATAGGAAAGCAGCGACTCGACATCTTCGCGGCAGGTCCCGCTGTTCAGAGCCACGGCAACCATGCGCCAGCCGCCGCGCGTCGCCGAGCCGACAAAGCAGTGCCCTGCCGCATGGATATACCCGGTTTTGACCCCGTCCGCGCCAGGAAACTTTTTGAGGAAGGTCGTCGCCGTGTTCTTGACCCACACGTCCCGCGTGTCCAGGGACCGATGGACGCGGTAAAGCGGTGTCCTTACGATCTGGTTGAACTGCGGCAGTGTGTTGACGGCGTAACAGGCGATCTTCGCAAGGTCTGCGGCCGTCGAGTAGTGGCCCGGCGCGGGCAGCCCGTTCGGCGTGACAAAGTGCGTGTGGATCGCGCCGATCTCTTTGGCCTTCAAGTTCATCTGCTTGGCGAAGGCGGGGACGGAGCCGTTAAGGTAGACGGCCCCAGTCACGGCGGTATCGTTGGCCGACCGCAGGAGCATGGCGTAGAGCAGGTCGCGCAGGGTCAATGTCTCGCCGGGCTTCAGGTGCAGGCTGCTGTCGGGCAGATACTGGACGCCGGGCGGAGCCGTCACGATGTCATCCAGGTGGCCGCGCTCCAGCAGCAGGATAGCCGTCATCATCTTGGTCGTCGAGGCGATTGGCCGGGGCGAATCCGCGTTACGCTCCCACAGGACCTTGCCGGTCACGGCGTCTACCAGGATGGCGTAGCGGCTCCGCACGACCGGCAGGACGGAGCCTTGGGGCTTGGCCGGAGCCGCTTTCGTGGGGATCACTCCCTGCTGGTCGGCTTCGGAGTCGGCGGGCGGCGCGGCAACCTGCTTCAGCGTAGCCTTCACGCGCAGCGGCGCGGCGGGCAGGGCACTTGGCAGCAGGAGAAGGGGCAGGAGCAAGATTGTCAGGCGTTTGGTCATGATTACGATCAGGGAAAAGCCCCCCCAGCCCCCAATAATGGGGCTTAGGGTCTTCATTCTAGCCCCACGGCTTCCAAAGCGTCGTGCGTTGCGGCTTTGTCGGCCTCGGCTTCGGCGATCACGATGTCTTCCAGCGGCGGCAGGTCTTCTAAAGTGTGGAGGCCGAAGTAGTGCAAAAAGTCCGGCGTCGTGCCATACAGGAAAGGTCGGCCGGGGACCTCCTTGCGGCCCGTTTCCTGGACCAGACGTCGCTCGGTCAAGGTCTTCAGCACGGCGTCGGCATTGACGCCGCGCACGGCCTCGATCTCAGCCTGCGTGACAGGCTGCTGGTAGGCGATGATGGCGAGCGTTTCCAGGGCGGGCTTGGACAGGCGGCTTTTCTGACCCGGCGCGGCCAGCAGGCGCGCAACGCCTTCGGCCAGCGCGGGCCGGGTCGCCATCTGATAGCCGCCGGCGATGCGTACGACGTGCAGGCCCGAGTTGATCCGGCGGGCGTAGGCATTCGTCATGTCTTCCAAAGCCTCCTCGACGGCGGCGGCCTCGATATTTAAAAGGCGACCGATCTCGGCAGGCTGGACCGGCTCCGTCGCCACGAACAGGTAGGCTTCGAGCAGCGGTGGGAGGTCCACCTCGGAGATCGGCGGGGGCGGCTCAGGCACGGGCCGTCTCCCGCACCATCAGAGTGATATGGTCCAGAAGCGCGTCCTGGCGAGCCTCCATGCGCCCCTGGCGGAGCAGTTCCAGAAGGGCCAGGAATGTCATCACGATCTCCAGGCGCACGAAGGGCCGCTCGAAGCACTCATCGAGCAGGACGCCGGTCGCGCCGCCGCGCTGGACCTTGCGCCACAAGGCGGCCATCGCCAGCCGCAGGGTGATCTTCTGGCGGCGCACGCTGGTCACGGCCTGGTCGCCGTCGTCGCCCGCCTCGGCCAGCAGCCGGGTCAAAGCTCTGAGCAGTGAGCCGGGGTGCAGCTCGCCAAAACCAACTGGCAGCTCGTACAGACCGCCGTAGTCGCCCTGGCCGCGAAAGAACAGCGCGCGGCGGTCATCTTCCCAGCCGGCCAAAGTCTCGATGAAGGCTTTGTATCGCTGGTAGTCCTGCAAGCGCTGAACCAGTTCCTCACGCGGGTCAATGCCCTCCTCGGCCTCCTCGACGCGGGGCGGCTTCGGCAGCAGCATCCGGCTCTTGATCTCTAACAATGTCGCCGCCATCAGCAGGAACTCCCCGGCGACGTTCAGGTTCATTTCCTCCATGGCGCGCAGGTAGGCGAGATACTGGTCGGTAATCTGCACGATGGGGATGTCTGCGATGTCCACACGGTGTTCGCGGATCAGATGCAGAAGCAGATCGAGCGGCCCCTCGAAGGCAGGCAGGGCAACGGGCGGCAGGATGTTGGAGGGAGACGCGGCGACGGCGGGCATGGCTTATCTTACAACCCAGACCCCGCCTTTGTCAACCCCTGCTCGGGAAACGGCGCCCTGCCGGGTACACTGACGGCTATGCGAAGACAACTGCGCGCGATGCTTTTGCTGGCGCTCGCGGCGCTTGCGCCCCTGCCCGCGCAGGCCGCGCCCGACGTCACCATCGCCCTTGGCGGGAGCGGCCTGTCGTCGCTGCGCTACGGAGGTCGGGAGCTTCTTTGGGTCAACCCCGCCTCCGGGGCGAACGGCGCATTTAGCGGCGGGGCGTTCTGGGTGTCTCGTGTCATGCTGCGCGGGGCGGACGGCAAGGACACGATTATTGATGGGGGCGGCCCGAGCCAAGTCTCGACCGATGCGGCGGGCGGCACCGTGACGCGGACGTTTGCCTGGGGCCGTGTCCAGGGGCGGTTTGCGCCGTCAGGTGACCGGCTGGGCCTGGCGCTTACGGTCACGAATACCTCATCGACCTCGACGATCCGATCCATAAATCTACAACCCTTGTGGCTCAAGCTCCCGCAGAAGCCGACCGAGTACGCGCAGGAATACCCGATGATGACGGCCAGTCGGGACGAGCCGGGGGTAGTCAGCGCGAGCTACGGGGCTGGGATGCTGGCACTCTGCAACGAGGATTTCACGAGGCCGCTCCTGGTCGGCTTCCCTTTCGCCCTGGACCGGCCCACGGACACGGAGTTCCCGCTTCAAGTATCTTCAGGTCCGACGGACTGGCTGCATGACCTCCTGACCCCCTACCTCGTCCGGCCCATCGCGCCGGGCCACTCGGACACCTACACGCTCTCGCTGCGTTTCGGCCCGGCGGGGGCGACAGCGGCGTCGCTGACATCCGACCTCGACCGCCGGTATGCCGCCGCATTCCCCCAAACTCTGCGCTGGCCGGACCGGCGGCCTCTGGGCTATTTGATGCTGTCGTCCACTGTCCCCCACCCGCTCGGCGGCAAGAACCCGCGCGGCTGGTTCAACAACGCCGCCGACGTGGATGTGACGACCAAAGCTGGACGCGCCATCTTTGCAAAGCGCCTGACCGAGTACGCCGACAACAGCATTCGCGTCTTGAAGTCTATGAACGCGCAGGGGATGATCACCTGGGACATCGAGGGACAGGAGTATGCTCACGCGACCTCCTACATCGGCGACCCGCGCAAAGTGGGTCTGCTCGCGCCCGAAATGGAGCCTCTGGCAGATGCCTACTTCGCCCGGTTCCGCAAAGTGGGCCTCAAAGTCGGCGTCTGCATCCGGCCCCAGCTTCTCACCAAGGCGGCGGACGGCGGCGCATCTCAGCATGACCAAGCCGACATGGCGGACGTCACACAAACGCTGGTAGACAAAGCGCTCTACGCCAACAAGCGCTGGGGCTGCACACTCTTCTATGTGGACTCCAATGGCGACCCTAATGTCCCCTACCCCGCCTCGGTATTTTCAAATGTCACCGCTGCCCTTGCCCGGCGCAAGATCACCGTCCTGCTGATGCCGGAGCACAAGCGCCTCGGCTACTACGGCGCGACTGCCCCGTATGCCGAACTGCGCGGCGGCAACCTCGGCACGCCCGACCGCATCCGCCGCGTCTATCCCGGCGCGTTCACTGTCCTCTGCACATCGGATGGTGATTTAGAGGGCCACCATGCCGACCTGGTGAGCGCGGTCAAGCGCGGCGACATCCTGCTCTTCCGCGCCTGGTGGAACGACCCGCAAAACGCCCAGGTCAAGGCCATCTATGCCGAAGCCAAGGCGGGACGTGCTATAATAGCGAAATGACGGGCCGGGGCTGTGGAAAGTCCCGGCACTCTGCTTACCGTCGCTGAAGTGGAACGCTGTGGAGGACGCACGATGGCCCCGACCGATCTGAGCGCCGGGCTGGCGGAAAAAGTCAACGAATACCAGGTGATGAGTGCCCCACTGGAGCAGGCGATGCGCGAGCTGGAGTACGCCCAAACACTGCTCAAAGCGCGCGCCGAGAGCGACATCGCCAAGACCGTGCCTGCCCTGGGGGCGCTGGCCGACATTCTGGACATCTCCAGCCTGGACCTCTTGATGGCCCATGACCGGCTGGCCTTCGTCCACGACGCCATGCAGCGGCAGGGCCTGACCGAGCAGGATGTGGCCCAGCAAATGCGCGCCCTGGTCTCCCCCGATGATCAGTCGCGCAGCGACCTCAAGGCGTTAGGCATCGGGGAAGAAATCTCTCAGCCCACCGCTAGCTCTGCGACGTAGTCCCGGCCCTCGCGCTTCCAGGAGCGGGTGCAGAGCGGCAGGAAGTCGCAGTTGGGGCAGACAAAGGGCAGGGGAACGGGGCGGACGGCTTCGAAGTCTTTCTCCAGGATGGTGATGCCCACGCCCCGTAGGTCTTCTT